>DXOJ01000001.1:0-1830 GCA_019412865.1 Bacteroides sp.
ATCTTTCATCACTCGTAAAGGCGGAAGCTACTGTTGAGGGGAAAAGAATCATAAACAACATCAGCAGTAAGTTGAATGAGAACATGGTTATCAATGCGACACGGAAACAGTCTTTGACACGTTGTTTATCGCCGTGCCCATAATTATAACTCACAATAGGAACGAACCCTTGCGCAAATCCTGTTAATGGGACACTTGCAAATTGCATCGCACTTTGCAAGATGGTCAATGCGCTGACATAAATATCTCCAAAATCTTTCAGGCTGCTGTTCAGAACAAAGCCAACCAGGCTTTCGGTACTTGCCATAATAAACGGTGATACGCCCAAAGCAAATATAGAAAGTATTATTTCCCGGTTCAACGCCATATAACGTTTTTCTAAAGGGAGAGAGGCGTGCCGAGAGAAAAGGAAAGTTAAAACCCACACTGCACTACATGCCTGTGAAAGCACTGTAGCCAGAGCTGCACCTTTTACTCCCATATCGAGCCAAAAAATGAAAATCGGGTCGAGGACGATATTCAACAGTGCTCCTATTAATACCGAGTACATGGCGATAGCAGGACGCCCTTGTGCATTGATAAAAGAATTTAATCCTGTGGATATTTCTACGAAGATAGTTCCTAATAAATAGATAGAAAGATAGTTGACTGCATACTCCAATGTATTTTCTGAAGCTCCTGTAAAAAGTAGAACCGGCTCCATAAAGGTATATGCGATGAGAGAAGTAAACAAGGTGAATAGTATCAGCAGGATAAAGCCATTACCCAGAATTTTTCCGGCACGTGAACGATCCCCCTGTCCGAGTGCGATAGCCGCTAACGGCGCACCCCCACCTCCTACTATCGCTGAAAAAGAAGAAATCAGTATAACAAGAGAAGTCGTTACTCCTACACCCGCCAATGCATCCGTACCAATCCCAGGGATATGACCAATATAAATACGGTCGACCATGCTATAAAGCAAATTAACAAATTGCGCTGCCACAGCCGGAAGTGCCATCTTAAAAACAAGCGGTAACATGCGCTCTGTCCCCAGTCGTTCTTCATATTTATTTATCATCCCAAACTTCTTTTTCTAAAATCAGTTGCAAAGTTATAAGAAAAACAGGCTTCCGATTTAAAACCATTGGATAAAATAAATATAATACATCAGTTATCTCCATGTAAGAAATCCATAGATATACTGATAGATAAGGTTGTGTTGTTCTTCCGTTCCATTCTCTCCCATATTGCTATGTGTTACTCCATCTAATTTTACAACCTTCATCCGGAATTGTTCCTGCTCCTTTTCAGTAGGTAACACTCCAGAGTCTGCATCATAATCGCCTCCTCTTAGTGTATAGAGTCGAGGTTTCTGTGTTCTGGGCATTATCATTCTGCGATGATCCATAGATATGGCTTTATTTATCAACTCCGGATATCGGGTAGCAAATAACATGGTCATATCTCCGCCATTGGAATGTCCTATCAATATAAGGTCATTCCAATTTAATTGTGGCTTCAATTTCTTAAATTCCTGAATAGTAAAAAGAATATTTGCCACTCCCCTTTCCCAATTTGGCATACGTGTTTCCATGAAATTACCTTCCATGGCCAAAAGAGGATCATCTACCAATTCATGTTGTATGCTTATTACGTAAAAGCCTTTCTGAGAAAGGAATCGTGTTAGATAGGCATAAGTCTGATTGGACTTACTATTTTTATTTCCATCATAGCCATGGCTGAATATGATGACTTTCGTTTTCAAATTCACTTTGTGCGGCTGATAGACGGCTAGCGGTATCACTCTGTTTCTTGAAGTATCAAAAAGGCAAGTTGTAAACTCTGTTT
>DXOJ01000001.1:1840-4962 GCA_019412865.1 Bacteroides sp.
GTTTGTGAGAAACAAGAGAGTGCCGATAATAAAAGAACAAATACAATAATTAGCTTCTTCATGTTTATAACGTAACATTTATCTTTTTCAATTCTTCAATCTTTCCACCTGTAATATAAGGTATACATTCGGATATCTTCTCAATACTCCAATCCCACCATTGCAATTTCTGCAATTGGACAATCGTATTCTCATCAAAACGCTTCCGGATTTCTTTGGCCGGTGTCCCACCTACTATCGTATAAGGAGGAACATCTTTAGTAACCACTGCCCGCGACGCAATGACTGCCCCATTTCCAATATGTACTCCTGCCATGATAACAGCTTCATATCCAATCCAGACATCATTACCTATTACTATATCTCCTTTATTATCCCAGGCAGAAGTTACATCTCCCTTATCTAAATTCCATTCCTCAAAAAAGATAGGAAATGTATAATTGGATAAAGAATTCAATGTGTGATTTGCACTGTTGAAAAGAAACTTAGCTCCACAGGCTATGGAGCAGAATTTTCCTATTATCAAGCGATCTTTATTAATCGGATAATGATATAAAACATTGTTCTTCTCAAAAAGAACCGGATCATTTACAAAATCATTGTATATTGTATAATCACCTACGATAATAGCAGGATTCTTAATCACCGTATTCAGGTAAATAGTCTGAAAATCATTGGTACGAGGATATATGTTCGAATTCATTGTAATAGCTACTTTTATATGGTTTATTGAATAGAATAAATAAAATAACTTGTGATTTAGGTTAAATCACAAACAGTTGTAACAGCAGAACTTTCTATTGTTACAATCCGTATGGGCGAAGCTATTTACAAAGTTGCCATTTCATTGTGTTAGCAGAACTGGATTTATATTACATAGCAAATATACAAGATAAATTTCATACTATCACGCAACGAACTAAATATGTATCCCATATTGATGCTTCACTTCCGCCATCACAAACGTACTTTCCAATGATCCCAAGCTATCAATCGTCCCCAACACATTCAGAATAAACTCCTGATAGTATTTCATATTGGGAGCATGAATCTTCAACAGGTAATCATAACTTCCTGATATGTTATAACATTCGGTTACTTCAGGAATATCCTGTATGATCCGTGTAAACTCGGCTGCTATATCCCTGTTCAGACGTCTAAGCTTCACACTGCAGAATACGACAAATCCCTGATTCAGCTTTTCCGCATCCAATACGGCAATATACTTCTTTATATATCCTCCACTCTCCAACCGTTTAAGACGTTCAAAAACAGGAGTTGAAGAAAGGCTCACCCGTGCAGCCAACTCTTTTGTCGTCAATCGGGCGTTTTCTTGCAAAGTACGGAGTATTTGCAAATCGACTCTATCCAGTTTATCAAAAGTATCCATAAGAAAAATATTCTTCTAAAAGGTGATTTCTAGGAATAGCACAGTTGTATTATTCCATATAATGGCACAAAAATAGCATTATTTTCTATATTTCAGATATATATTGTTCGATATATCTTCATCCAATAACTTTGCAAGAAAATAAAGAAAGAATATTAAACTTAAAAAATATACGATTATGGCAACAAAGAATTTACATTTCGAGACTTTACAAGTTCATGTAGGACAAGAACAAGCAGATCCGGCAACAGATGCCCGTGCAGTACCTATTTATCAGACTACTTCTTATGTATTTCACAACTCCGCTCACGCAGCCGCACGTTTCGGCCTGCAGGACCCGGGAAACATCTACGGTCGTCTGACCAACTCCACTCAAGGAGTTTTTGAACAACGCGTAGCCGCTCTTGAAGGAGGAGTAGCAGGGCTGGCAGTTGCTTCGGGTGCCGCTGCTATCACTTATGCTTTCGAGAACATCACTCGTGCAGGCGACCATATTGTGGCAGCCAAAACTATTTATGGAGGAAGCTATAACTTACTGGCTCATACCTTACCCAGTTATGGCATCACAACAACATTCGTTGATCCAAGTGATTTATCGAACTTTGAAAAAGCCATTCAGGAAAATACGAAAGCCGTATTTATCGAGACATTGGGAAATCCGAACTCAAATATCATTGATATAGAGGCAGTAGCTGAAATAGCCCACCGCCACAAAATACCTTTGATTATTGACAACACATTTGGTACCCCGTATTTAATCCGCCCTATCGAACACGGAGCAGATATCGTAGTACATTCCGCAACAAAATTCATTGGCGGACACGGTTCGTCATTAGGAGGAGTCATTGTAGATTCGGGCAAATTCGACTGGGTAGCTTCCGGCAAATTTCCACAACTAACCGAACCTGATCCATGCTATCATGGCGTACGCTTCGTTGATGCAGCCGGTCCGGCTGCCTATGCCATCCGTATCCGGGCTATTCTGCTGCGCGACACAGGTGCCACCATCAGTCCATTCAACGCTTTTATCCTGTTGCAAGGCTTGGAAACTCTTTCCTTGCGCGTAGAACGCCATGTAGAAAATGCATTGAAGGTAGTGAATTTCTTAAACAATCATCCGAAAGTGAAGAAAGTGAACCATCCATCATTATCCAATCATCCTGACCATGCACTGTATCAACGTTACTTCCCGAATGGTGCCGGTTCCATTTTTACTTTCGAGGTAAAAGGCGGACAAGAGGAAGCACACCGCTTCATCGACAGCCTGGAGATTTTCTCCCTGCTTGCCAATGTTGCCGATGTGAAATCATTGGTGATCCACCCGGCAAGCACTACCCATTCACAGCTCAATGCACAGGAACTCGCCGAACAGGAGATTTATCCGGGCACCGTACGTTTATCAATTGGAACGGAACATATTGATGACCTGATTGCGGATTTGGATCAGGCGCTTGCCAAAATCTAACATTCAATCATTGAACTTTCCATGACTGCAAGATGTTATACCTATATAACATTAAAAACATTGCAGTCATGGAAAAATATTTAATACACAGCAACGAACTGCATCTGATAGACGCAGAGAAAATCCATCAAGCCGTAGAAAAGATGGTGGAATCACTCGATTTAGCCGCAGGATCAACCACTAACTTCGATCTCTATCAGGTTGTGGAAAACTACTTTAAAGATCTCGAGAAAAGGAGAAAAATTAATCATGTACTGGGAATCAAAG
>DXOJ01000010.1 GCA_019412865.1 Bacteroides sp.
GAACGGTAATGGTTCAAGTTGGCTACCATCGCTCCGAGATTTACTTCGAGAATGGTTTCATGCACCTTCAATTCGAGGGCTTCGGATACCAAATCAAAGTTGAACACGCGGGAACCTTTCACCAGAATCACTTCCGAATGAAGCGATTTAAGTATATTGGATGCAAGGAGTGCTTCTGTATTAGGAAAGAAATATCGTTCGAGATCATCATCAAAACGAGCGGAACAAGAAGATATCTCCTGCCCTACTCCAATCAGTTTATTAATACCTTTGCTCTGCACCAATTGTGCCACACGCCGATAAAGCGTAGCGGTACTTTGTCCGGTTTCCAGTATATCCGACAGGATAAGCGTCCGTTTCAAGCCTTTCTTTTCCGAGCGGCGTACAAGGAAATCGAGAGCAATATCCAATGATGCCAGATCTGAATTATAGCTATCATTAATCAGTACACAGTTATTCTTCCCCTCTTTCACCTCCAGACGCATGGCAATCGGTTCGAGACGGGCCATCCGCTCGGTTATCTGATCGGCAGGCGTCATCAGATAAAGACAAGCTGCCAGGCAATTCAGTGCATTTTCAATGGAAGCGTCATCGATGAAAGGGATACAGAAAGTATTATCCATCTCCAGATAACGATAAGATATAACGGTATGATCTTCTTTCTTGGTCACACGGCTGATATACAACGGGCGTTCAATGTCGGTACGGCTCCAAGCAATCTCACGTGCCGTCAGCATTGATGTTGCGACACAATTGCTGATTAACTCGTTATCACCGTTGTAAATCACGACATCACAGTCTTTGAAAAGCGTCAGCTTTTCCATGCATTTCTCCTGCAAGGAGAAGAAGTTTTCCTGATGGGCACCACCGATATTGGTCAGAATACCAATGGTAGGCTTAATCATTCGTTTCAAAGCTCCCATCTCCCCCATCTCGGAAATACCGGCTTCGAAAATACCCAGTTCGGCTTCTTCAGAAAGTTGCCACACAGAAAGTGGAACTCCGATCTGCGAATTATAACTGCGTGGAGAACGAACGATGCAACGATCCGGGCTAAGTAACTGATGCAACCACTCCTTCACAATGGTTTTTCCATTACTGCCAGTGATACCGATCACAGGGATTTTAAATTTATCACGATGTGTTTCGGCAAGCTTCTGCAAAGCTTTCAGAGGATTGGGAACGATGAGGAAGTTGAGAGTTGAGAGTTGAGAATTGAGAGTGGGCTGCGCACCATCATGCTGCATAGAACTCTCAACTCTCAACTCTCCATTCTCAACTTCTTTAAAGTCTTCTTCCGTAATTACAAAATTACGTACGCCCCGGTCATATAAATCGGGGATATAACGGGCTCCGCTATTTCGTTTGGTAGTTAAAGCAAAAAAAAGAGTTTCTTCCGGAAAACTCAAAGAGCGGCTGTCTGTTAGCAGCCAATCAATAGTCGCTTTATGTTTGCCCACACGGCGGGCACCGATACTTTTGGCTATGGATTCAATCGCATATGACATAGTTCTGTTTCTTTTTGAAAATCTAAGTACGGGTATTTTCCGATAAGTCGTTCTATTTTTAACACTATTTGTCCTAAAAAGCGTTGATACGCCTCTGACTCGGGATGAAAGGGTTTGTGCGCCAAGTCCCGGCGGATGTCTTGCACAGCTACGATAATCTGCTTTGTTTCAGGAGAAAAGAAGGTTTCGGAGAAGCGTTCCCACAGGTAACGAATCGCCAAAGGAGACGGATGCAGCATGTCGTCGGCATAGAAACGATAATCACGTAATTCGTCCAATATGATTTCATAAGAGGGGAAATAGAACACTCGTTCCGGGAACAGTTGTTGCAATCGGTCGATGGCGAGCAGCAGAGTCGATTTGCTTAACTGGTTGGCGTGCATCCCGTCGCGTATATGACGGATCGGGCTGACTGTAAACAGCCATTTCAGAGCCGGATTCAGGGCTGACATTTCGGTGATGAGTGCTGTATAATCTTCTACTATTTCTTCAACAGACAGAAGCCTACGATTAAATTTATTCTCAGGCAGTTTATGACAGTTAGACACTACCTTTCCCGTTTCTTTCTGCTCATAAACATAAGCAGTTCCAAAAGTCAACATCAGCCAGTCAAGTTTTTGCATAGCCTGATGAACTTGTAACAGCCGAATATTGATATTCTGCAATGTACTTTCCAAGGTAGGTCCAGAAAAAAGACCATGATGCATAGGACTATGCCAAAGGTCATTATGGAAAAACAAGTCACCCTTCTTATATACTTTTCTTTTTAAGATTTCAATCAGAACAGCAGAAAGAGAAGAAGGGTTGTAAAGAATACCAAAAGGATTCAAATCTAATTGAAATTTGGCATCTTTCAAAAAATTCCCTACATTTTGGACAAAGCAAGATCCCATCATGAGTATTTGTCCGGCATGAGTAATAGGCGGTAAACCAACAGGTAACTCTATTTGTGTACGGAAATCCATATTATTTTCTCTTTAAAAATTTCAAACTATTCTCCAAGCACTACCCAATACCCATATCGTTTGCTTCCTACGCGTTTTAATAAGCCCAACTCCTGTAAACGTGCCAAGTTATATTTTATACCATCGACTGTTATACCTTCAATATGACTATTTAAATCCGCCCGTGTGGCCTCCGGATGTTCTCTTAGATAACTTAAAATCATATTTTGGGCTTCTGTTAATTTCTGGGTAGTGTATTGGGTAGTAGATTGGGTAGTATGTTGGGTAGTATATTGAGCCGGTCTTCGTTCATTATCGGCACTATCTTCCATATTTGTATTCTCCTGATAGTTCTTTTTAATAAACTGTACTTGAAAAGACAAACCAACCTCCTTCCAACATAAATCAATTTCAGGATAAGATTTCATTTCTTCAGCCACCATTTTCAATCCATTACCCCATTGGTCAATGATGCCAAGTCTTTTAAACACAGGAGCTATTACTTTATTTCTTGCATTTGATTGGCGGCTCTCCATTGCCGAATAATCAATAGAGGGTGGTAAAAGACCAGGACTTGTGATCTCAACCATATCATCATATATGGCAACTTTGACATCTTTTCCTGTCAGAGAATAATCTCTATGTACAATCGCATTACGGATAATCTCCCTTATTGCCTTCACTGGATACTCCCAACGTGAAACCGTATATACTCCCTCTATATTTGCTGCTTTATTAATATGCCGAAGTACAAAGTTATAAGTTTCTTCCGCCTGTAACCCAATGTGGACAATAATACTTTTTTGATCTAAAAACTCTTCCGTTCCTGTCCCTTTGAAACGGGCACATTCAACTTTGGCATTCGGAAACATAGAATTACGCAAATTATCATCCGAAAATAGAAGTAAAGCTTTTGTAGGATATTCTTTATCCTGTTCAGTCTTAACCAATTCCAGTTTACGAAGTACTTGAATATTTAAATCTTCACCTGTTTTCTCTTTGTAGAGTAATTTAAACCCACTTATATCCAATTCATCTGCGGACTTATCCATGACAACCTCACTATCAAAAGAAATATTTCTCCGTCTCCGCTCTAACTCTGCAATAATTGTTTCATCAGCTAGTTTATTGGTTGAACCAACCCTAATATAAGTTCCTTTCAGCTTCCCTTTATCTTTAAGATAGTAAGGGGGCATACTTCCACGATAAATACACACTTTAATAAGGTGTTTGTCCTCTATAGTTAAAAAAGAGACTTCAGGTAATATAATCGGATAACATCTATCATATATTAAATTACTAATTTGCTCTTCAATACGAGGTAATTCTTCTTCTGACAACCCTATTATCTGTCGCGGGTTATCATTGATACCTATATAAATTTCACCTCCCGCATCATTGGCAAAAGCCACTACAGTTTTTGCTAAATCAGAATTTGTAGGAAGCTCACCTTTAAATTCTAAACGCCGACCTTCAGACTGGTTTATAAGTTCATTAATAGACATCTATTGAATATATTGTTTTTTAAACTTTTTCTCGAAGCAAAAGTACAATAAAGATATGACAAATAATTGGAGAAGCAAAAGAACTTTCTTATCTTTGTCTTTATCTGATAATCAAACCAACAAACTGCAAAATATAATTATCCATAATATGAATAACATACAAGTTAGCCTAAAAGCAGATAACCAAAACGGAATACTATCCATACAAGGAGTTGATTTATTTAGTATCATAGATACCGACTGGAACTGGAACAATATTTCATTCATACAGGATTCTTGTGTAAGAGCTTTTTTTATACGTGCCAAAAAACTTCTGAACAATAATATTGCAGAAGAAGAAGATAATCAAGTCTTCAATGATGCATCTAAAAATTCAGAAGAAATAAATTCATATTATGAAAAAGAATTCGGCTATTCTGAATGGACACTACCTGAAATAGAAGATTATGATCCTAGTGATGAAACAGAAATAAACTACGATGTCGACGATTTAGATCGAACTGAAATAAATTTATCAATTCCATATTACAAAATTATTTGGCATGAAAGTATCTATCAGTATATTTACGATAATCTGAATTTATGGGCTTGCAAAATAGAAGAAGACATTAAAGTATATAAAGAACTTTGCAATATTATAGATAACATCCCTACAATTATATCCACTATTAGACATGAGAATAGTACTCCAAAAGCCATCCTAAGTCTGATGCAAAAGTTCAACATTAGTAAGCAGACTGCTGAAACGATTGTCAATATGAAGTTATATATATTGTCAACTTTAACGGTTGGTGATTGTGAAAACACTCTTCAATATAAAAAGGAATTGAGAGGAACTGTAACTAAATTAATCATCTTAAAAAAGAAAATCACCGAAACGTACAGAGCAAATGAAAAAATCAAAAAATGACATAACTAATAATGGCTAGTTTATTAACATTTTCCAATATTTAAATAACCAGAATATGAAAAACTATTATTTTAAAGAACTCATAAGAGATAAAAAACTCACAAAAGATAATGACAAAGCGGAATTCATTGGCTATGGAAATCCTGATGCTGATATTTTAATTATCGGCAAAGAATGTGCTATTGATCCAAAACATGACCCAGATAACATTTATGAGTTGAGTATAACAAAAAACGGAGAACAGTGGTTAAGTATCATAAATGATACAAACAAACAAAATCCTGATAATATACCTTCTTGGTTTTCTGAATGCCCTAGAGAAGAAAAATTCAGTCCATTATTCCCTTTTAAAGGACAACTATTCACTCAAAAGAAAAGAAATGAAAATCACGGGACCAATACTACATGGTATAACTATCAAAAACTTATAGATAAAATAAGGGCTATCGATAGTAATCATCCAGATAGAACAAAAAATGATGAAATAGACTTTCTAAAATATTGCTTTATTACAGAATTCAGTGGCATATGTAGTCTTTATAGCAAGGAAAGCCCCGAAGTTACAGAATCTATCAAAAATAGGACTACAAATTTATTGAATCACCCTTTTTTTAAGTCTTTTCCTATCATCATAATAGCTTGCGGTCATTATGTCCGCCAATATAAAGATATTATTGATTTACAGAAGTTATTTGAGGTTAAATGGGATGAACGCACAATCGAAGTTGAGAATAATTGGTATAATTTACATAAAGGAAACAACAAAATCCTCATTCATACAAATCAGTTATCAATGAATATTTCTAATCAATTATTGGATAAAATAGCCAATGAATTCCAACCATTATTTAAAGGAATAAAACAAGAAGACATACATGTAAAATGATTAGTTCATTGATAAAAAGTAACCATTTAGAT
>DXOJ01000100.1 GCA_019412865.1 Bacteroides sp.
GATTTGTAATCTCGGGGTCGTTGGTTCGAATCCGACAAGAGGCTCAAAAAAGGATATATAACAAATCCAAGAAAAAAGCATTCAGGTATTAGTCTGGATGCTTTTTTTCTTTTTATACCTTTTATTAAGAGGGTAAACAATGTAAAAGAGGTGCGTCAAAAAAAAGTTCTTGACACACCTCCTTTAGTTTTATAGGGATTCAGTTTTTACTTGATTCTCTTGTATCCATACACAGCCAAATCGCCCAATTCCTCTTCAATGCGGAGTAACTGATTGTATTTAGCCATACGGTCTGAGCGGCTTAAAGAACCTGTCTTGATCTGTCCGCTGTTAGTAGCTACTGCGATATCAGCGATAGTAGCATCTTCTGTTTCACCCGAACGGTGAGAAGTAACAGTAGTGTATCCATGACGGTGAGCCATTTCGATAGCGTTCAGTGTTTCTGTCAGCGAACCGATTTGGTTTACTTTAATCAGGATAGAGTTGGCACAGCCTTTTTCGATACCCATTGCAAGGAAATCTACGTTGGTTACGAACAAGTCGTCACCTACCAGCTGGCAACGGTTGCCGATGCGTTCGGTCAGCTTTTTCCAGCCTTCCCAGTCGTTTTCGTTCATACCGTCTTCGATAGAGTCGATAGGGAATTTGTTGATTAGTTCTTCCAGGTAGTCAACTTGTTCTGCGGAAGTACGTTTCTTACCTTTTTCACCTTCAAACTTGGTATAATCGTAAATACCATCGTGGTAGAATTCGGAAGAAGCACAGTCCATACCGATCATAACGTCTTTGCCCGGTTCGTATCCAGCAGCTTTGATAGCGGCTAGAATAGAGTTCAAAGCATCTTCCGTACCCTCGAGGTTAGGTGCGAAACCACCTTCATCACCTACAGCAGTGCTAAGGCCACGGTCTTTCAAAACTTTCTTTAAAGCGTGGAATACTTCAGCACCCATGCGCAGACCTTCTCTGAAAGAAGGAGCACCTACGGGACGGATCATAAATTCCTGGAATGCGATCGGAGCATCGCTATGTGAACCACCGTTGATGATGTTCATCATCGGTACAGGCATTACATACGTATTTGTTCCACCGATATAGCGGTATAGAGGAAGGTCCAGATAGTTGGCAGCAGCTTTAGCTACGGCAAGAGATACGCCGAGAATAGCGTTAGCACCTAAATTCGATTTAGTCTTAGTGCCGTCCAATGCCAGCATTGCGTAGTCGATACCTCTCTGATTGAGTGAAGACATACCAATCAGCTTCGGAGCGATGATTTTATTTACATTATCAACCGCTTTTTGTACTCCTTTTCCACCATAGCGCTGTTTGTCACCATCGCGAAGCTCCAATGCTTCGTGTTCACCTGTGGAAGCGCCTGACGGTACAGATGCACGTCCCATAATGCCGGATTCCAATACTACGTCAACTTCTACTGTGGGGTTACCTCTTGAATCGAGAATTTCTCGAGCTACAATTTTTTCAATTTTCATCGTTTCTATTGTTTTTGAATAAGATTTCTGCAAAAGTACGGACTTGACGGGGAGTGAGAAATCACTATAAATAGGTATTCTTTTTGTGCCTATTCCCTATATGTCGTTAGTCCGACCTTATACTATAACAACGGGACGATGCTTTTTGTTTGAGTGCGGCGGGGTGAATTTGCAGGATTTTAATCTTCGATAATAACCCCTAACAGTGGAAGCAAATCCATTGCTTGCAGGGAAGTGATGACAGCCCCTTTCAGATCGCTGATGTTAAGCGTGATTCCGCTGATACGGGAAGTGCGCAAATCTATTCCGCGAAGCGGAGCGTGTGAAAAATCGGCTTCTACGAGATCGCAACTCTCAAATGCGACGGATGAAAAACGGCAGTCGTTCAGACTTCCGTTGCGGAGCTGGCTGTGTGCAAAACGTACCTGGTTCATTTTACTCATAGCCAGATTGATATAACCTGCGTTGCAGTCATGCAGCAAGACGTGATTCATTGTTGTTTCCGATAAATTGGTACCCAATAGCTTGCAGGAAATGAATTCTACCCGGTAGAGCGAACTTTCAGCGAAAGAAATGTTGGATAAGTCGCAGTTCTCGAACCTGACATCGGTCAGTTGGGAGGAACGGAATTTACATTCGCTGAATGTCTGATGCTGAAAGGTGCAGTTTTTGAAACTTTTATAAGATTTGTCGATGCCTTCTTCTTTTCCTTTGCAGAATAAAAGATGAGAAACGGTTTCTTCTCTGTCGAGCCATTCCTGTAGGGTAGTAGTACTGACTTCCTGCTCTTCCATCATGGGAGGAACAACGCGGACGGGTTTGGTTGGGTTTCTTTTAATCATGCCGTAAAGGTAGGATTTATATTCGAATTATTAAATCTGTTTTCCCACATATCCGCCGGCTAACGTTGCGGCTAATCCTATTCCTATACTTAATAATGTATATAGAACAAATGCTCCGTAAAATTCTCCTTTCAGCAGACCTACGCCGTCACTGGAGAAAGTAGAGAACGTTGTGAAACCTCCACATAAACCCGTTGTCAGAAACAAACGGACCTCGAACGGAAGGTGGAATCGCTCTGAAAGGGCATAGAACAGGCCGATGAGAAAACTGCCGAGAAGATTGACCGTGAAAGTGGCCCATGGAAAATGATAAGGGACGATTCGTTCGTGCATTAACAACTGGATGAAATAACGCAGTGCACTACCGGTTCCTCCACCGATAAAGATATAGATAACTTCTTTACTCATTTGATTGAAAGATTGATATTATTTGTAGGCGGCTTCAAAATCCTTTTCGAAT
>DXOJ01000101.1 GCA_019412865.1 Bacteroides sp.
AGAAAAAATCCTCTACATGCTCGAAATGGCGAAGCAGTTTGAAATGAACCCCAATCGCCGGTTATTACAAGGAAAGGTTGTAGCAACCCTGTTCTTTGAACCTTCCACCCGTACCCGCTTGAGTTTTGAAACAGCTGCCAACCGTCTCGGTGCACGAGTAATCGGATTCTCTGACCCCAAAGCTACCAGCTCTTCCAAAGGGGAAACACTTAAAGACACGATCATGATGGTGAGCAACTATGCAGATATTATCGTCATGCGACACTATCTCGAAGGAGCTGCACGGTATGCCAGCGAAGTAGCCCCGGTGCCCATTGTCAACGCAGGTGACGGAGCCAACCAGCACCCGTCGCAGACGATGCTCGATCTCTACTCTATCTACAAGACACAAGGAACGCTGGAAAATCTGAACATTTTCCTGGTGGGTGACTTGAAATACGGCCGCACCGTACATTCATTGCTGATGGCGATGCGACACTTTAATCCGACTTTCCATTTCATCGCTCCCGAAGAGCTGAAAATGCCGGAAGAATACAAACTTTACTGTAAAACGCACCAAATAAAATACGTTGAACATACGGATTTTACCGAAGAGATCATCGCTGACGCCGATATTCTGTACATGACCCGTGTGCAACGCGAACGTTTCACCGACCTGATGGAATATGAACGGGTGAAGAATGTATATATTCTCCGTAATAAAATGCTGGAGAACACACGTCCGAACCTGCGTATCCTGCACCCGCTTCCCCGTGTCAACGAAATAGCTTACGATGTGGATGACAATCCGAAAGCATATTATTTCCAACAGGCACAAAACGGTCTGTATGCCCGCGAAGCAATCCTTTGCGATGTATTAGGTATCACATTAGATGACGTTAAAAACGATATTTTATTATGAGCGAAAATAAACAAGAATTGCAAGTAGCTGCCCTGAAAAACGGGACAGTGATTGACCATATCCCATCCGAAAAGCTCTTTACCGTAGTGCAACTGCTCGGTGTGGAACAGATGACTAGCAATATCACTATCGGATTCAATCTCGACAGTAAGAAACTAGGTAAAAAAGGGATCATCAAGATTGCAGATAAATTCTTCTGCGACGAAGAGATTAACCGTATTTCAGTAGTTGCCCCGCACGTCAAGCTGAATATCATCCGCAATTACGAAGTAGTGGAAAAGAAAGAGGTGAAAATGCCGGATGAACTTCGTGGCATCGTGAAATGTGCCAATCCGAAATGTATCACCAACAACGAACCGATGGCCACTATCTTTCATGTGATAGACAAGGATAATTGTATCGTAAAGTGCCATTATTGCGAGAAAGAGCAGAAACGTGAAGATATTACAATCCTCTGAATAAACGTATAGCCCTATGAAACAGGACTGGAAACCAGGAACGATGATCTATCCGCTGCCGGCTGTACTGGTCAGCTGCGGAAAGGAAGAAAGCGAATATAATATGTTCACAGTAGCATGGACGGGTACGATTTGTACAAACCCGCCCATGTGTTATATATCCGTACGTCCGGAACGCCATTCTTATGACATTATCAAAAAAAACATGGAGTTTGTCATCAACCTGACAACGAAAGATATGGCTTTTGCCACCGACTGGTGCGGAGTTCGTTCGGGACGTGATTATCATAAATTTGATGAGATGAAGCTGACACCCGGACAGTGTACGGTGGTCAGTGCTCCGTTGATTGAAGAATCTCCTCTTTGCATTGAATGCCGTGTGAAAGAAATCATCTCTCTCGGCTCACACGATATGTTTATCGCTGACGTAGTAAATGTGCGTGCGGACGACCGGAACCTGAATCCTGAAACCGGAAAGCTGGAACTGGCCGAAGCCAATCCGCTGGTATATGTGCACGGAGGATATTATAATCTGGGAGAGAAAATCGGTAAATTCGGTTGGAGTGTAGAAAAGAAGAAATCATAAAAAGTGCGATATTGCCATGAATATGCTGCGTAAATTCATCCTTCCCGGTTTGTTAGCCATAGCCTGCACGGCTGTCGGCCAGAACTATAACGCAGAAAAAGTAGACCGCCCCAATACAAAAAAAATAAATATCGGTATCAAGGCGGGATTCAACTCTTCCATGTTCATGGTGTCTGAACTGAAAGTTAAGGATGTAACTATCGATGAGGTGCAGAATAACTACAAGATAGGTTATTTCGGCGCCCTCTTTATGCGCATCAACATGAAGAAGCATTTCATTCAGCCGGAAGTGTCCTATAATGTAAGCAAATGTGAGATATCTTTCGATAAGCTCGGTTCACAGCATCCTGCCATCGAGCCTGATTATGCTTCCGTGCAATCGGTGTTGCACAGTGTGGATTTCCCTATTTTATACGGCTATAATGTGGTGAAAAAAGGGCCTTACGGAATGTCTATCTTCGCAGGCCCCAAACTTCGCTACTTATGGGGAAAGCACAATGAAATCACTTTTAAGAATTTTGACCAAAAAGGGATTCACGAAAGGCTGTATCCGTTCAATGTCAGTGCAGTGATCGGTGTAGGCGTCAACATCTCCCGTATCTTTTTCGATTTCCGCTACGAACAAGGCATCGGAAATATCTCCAAGTCCATCATTTACGACAATATCAATTCCGACGGCAGCACAGGAGTGAGCAACATTATTTTCCGTCGCCGCGACAGTGCATTAAGTTTTTCGCTGGGATTCATCCTTTAAGAATAAAATATCATTAAATCCGGCTTTTTACTAACATTTTTCTTGTACTTCCTTCATTCTTTATTTATTTTCATTAACTTTGTGCGCTTAAAATAGGTATCT
>DXOJ01000102.1 GCA_019412865.1 Bacteroides sp.
CTATCAGAGTTTCATCACATCGTCGATGCGGCTTTTTTATATACTTTTCTATGATATTTTATTTCTCCGGTACAGGTAATTCTAAGTGGATTGCAAATCAGCTTTCCAAAGAGCAAAAAGAAGAGTTGGTTTTTATTTCTGATGCGCTAAAGAATGGAGCATTGGAGTTTAGTTTGCAGGCAGATGAAAAGATCGGCTTTGTATTTCCTATCTATTCGTGGGGACCTCCTGAAATAGTATTGAACTTTGTTCGACAGCTCTCTTTAAGGGGGTATAAAAGACAATATTTATTTTTTGTTTGTTCCTGTGGTGATGATACCGGGCTTACCCAGCAAGTGCTGGCGAAGGCATTGAAGAATAAAGGTTGGGAATGTCACGCTGGTTTTTCGGTGACTATGCCTAATAATTATGTCTTGCTTCCCGGTTTTGACGTGGATAATAAAGAGTTGGAAGAGAAAAAACTAGCGGAGGCTGTTTCGACTGTCAGTAAAATAAATGCTTTGATAAGTAAGAGGGAAGAGATGTTTCTCTGTCATGAAGGGAGTATGCCTTTTATCAAGACGAGGATTATAAATCCGTTGTTTAATCGTTTTCAGATGTCTCCCAAGCATTTTTATGCTACCGATGCTTGTATTGGGTGCAAGCGTTGTGAGAAGATTTGTCCGGTGGAGAATGTTAAAGTTGTGGACGGAAGGCCTGTTTGGGGAATGGATTGCACCTCATGCCTGGCATGTTATCATGTTTGTCCGCAGCATGCGGTGCAATATGGAAAAAGGACGAAAGATAAGGGGCAGTATTTCAACCCCAATCAATCTACTCGTCTTTGATTTTAATACAGCAGTTGGATAAGTCTTCAATGATGGCCAGACTTTCTACTCTGACACCTTGTTCCTCGAGCATTTTGCGGCCATTCTGAAAGGCTTTTTCAATAATGAAGCCCATTCCTACCAGATTTGCTCCGGATTGCTTGACGAGGTCGATAATGCCCAATGCGGCATTTCCGTATGCGAGAAAGTCATCCACGAAAAGAACATTGTCGTTCGGGGTGAGGAAATCTGCACTGATAACGACTTCATAATCACGGTCTTTAGTGAATGAGTGCACGGTGGTGCTTAGTGCATTCTGGATGGTTTTAGGAGACTTTTTCTTTGCAAATACAACTGGTAAATCCATCAGGTAGCCTGTCATGATAGCAGGGGCGATGCCGCTGGCTTCGATCGTCATAATCTTATTTACGTTTGTGGCTGCAAAACGGCGTACAAACTCAACTCCGATTGATTTCATCAGGACAGGGTCCATTTGATGATTAATAAAACCGTCTACTTTCAGGATACCTCCTTCGTAGCACTTTCCGTCTTGCAGAATTCTTTTTTTAAGTAATTGCATGCTGTATGATATTAATTAAATAATGTGCTAATATTCCATTCCGCATGGTGAACAGCGGTTGATATATTAGCACATGGAAATTTGAATTGTTACTTGTTGTCTCTTAAGTCTTTTACTCGGACGGCTTTTCCTTCGCTTTGCGGGAGAGAGCCTTTTTTTACCAGTTTAACTTTGGGAGTCACCAATATTTCATCCTTTAATTGGCGGGTTATATCCTTGCGGATCTTCTCCAGTTCAATATAATTGTCAGTGGAAAGGTCGCTTAATTCTACTTCGACGATCATCTCGTCTTGGTTGTTGACTGTTTCCAGTGTAATCAGGTAATTGCTGCCTAATTCGGGAAATTGTACGAGTATCTTTTCTACTTGCATCGGGAAGATATTTACTCCCTTGATAATGAACATATCATCACTGCGTCCCTTGATACGGTCGATACGGATATGCGTGCGGCCGCAGGGGCATTTCCCCGGAAGAATACGGGTTAAGTCGCGGGTGCGATAGCGGATTAACGGCATCATCTCACGGTCGAGAGTTGTAAGCACTAATTCTCCGATTTCTCCTTCCTGAACGGGTTCTCCTGTTTCAGGATCGATAATTTCTACCAGATAACAGTCTTCCCAGAAGAGCATTCCGTTTTGTTCCTGACATTCGAAAGCAACGCCGGGGCCGTTCATTTCTGTCATACCGAAGCTGTTGTATGCTTTTACGCCCAGCATCTTTTCTATTTTCCGGCGTTGTTCGTCGGTGTGAGGTTCAGCACCGATAACCAGCGTTTTCAGTGTGGTTCCTTTGGGATCAAGACCTTCTTCCTGAAAGACTTCGGCAAGGCGGATGGCATAGCTGGGGATAGCATGTAAAGCGGTAGTCTTGAAGTCGTTGATGAATTTAATCTGTCGTTTACTGTTTCCGGCTGCGGCAGGGACTGTCAGACAGCCCAGGCGTTCTGCACCGTATTGGAAGCCTAACCCTCCTGTAAACATACCGTATCCGGAGCTGTTTTGGAAGACGTCGGTCTTGCGTATTCCTACTGCGTACAGGCAGCGGGCTACCAGGTTGGCCCAGGAGTCGAGATCGTGCTGTGAATGAACAATAACTGTCGGGTTTCCGGTAGTACCACTAGAAGAGTGAATACGTACACCATCATTGCTCATATCACCTGCTACCAGCCCGAAAGGATAGTGGGCACGCATATCGGCTTTGGTAGTAAAGGGCAATTTGCGGATATCGTCTAATGATTGTATGCTATCTGCAGTGATGCCATGTTTGCTGAAAACTTCTTTGTAATATGGGGAGTTTGCAGCTATATTGATTGTTTTCTTAAGCCGTCGAAGTTGTAATTCCTGCAACTTCTCCCGGCTCATGGTTTCTAGTTCTTCTTCCCAATATTGTGTATTCATGATAATGTCTGTTATTACATTAGCTTTTCTGCAATTTCCTTGCCGGCGGCCAATGCTTTAAGATTCATTTCTACAATTGCTTCTCCCTTGCGCAGGAAGATTTCACGGATGCTGTCTTGTACTTTTTCGTAGTCGATGTCAAGGAATGGAATGGTTGCTCCCAGTAAGACTATGTTGGCAACGCGGGCGGAGCCTACTTCTTTGGCTACTTTGTCTACGTTCAACACAATTTTGTGAGGCAGCTTATTGATTTCTGCCATTACTTTGTCTGCTTCCGGATAATTGGGGATATTGACAAACGGAGTTTCGTTAGTCACTAACCAACCGTTAGGGCTAAGATAAGGGAGGTAGCGCAATCCTTCCATGGGTTCCAATGAAATGATAAGGTCGCATTTACCTGATGGGATCAAGTCTGAAGCAATCGGCTGGTCGCTGATACGGAGGTTGGATTGAACATCTCCTCCGCGTTGGCTCATTCCGTGCACTTCTGCTTGTTTCATATATAATCCTTCTTTCAAGGCAGCTTTGCCGATCACTGTAGCAATAGACAGAATTCCCTGTCCACCGACTCCTGATAATATAATGTCTTTTTTCATGGCTTACTTACTTCTTTTTTTGCGTGCTAATGTCTGGATACACTCTCTACGTGGAATAATGACAGATACACCACGGTATTCGATCTCTTCGCGAATGATTTGCTTCATCTCCTCATAGTTTTTCTTCAGCGGAGTAACGACACGGATATGAGCCGGATCTACTCCGATACCTGCACAGATCGCTTCGATACGTCCGGTTCCGGCAGAGTCCTGTCCACCTGTCATGGCAGTAGTTTCATTGTCGGAGATGACGATGGTTACACTGGCATTCTCGTTCACACAATCTAGTAGTCCGGTCATTCCGGAATGAGTGAATGTGGAGTCTCCGATGACAGCTACAGCCGGGAAAAGACCTCCGTCAGCCGCACCTTTCGCCATCGTGATGGAGGCACCCATGTCTACACATGAGTTGATTGCATTGAAAGGAGCATTCGCACCTAGCGTGTAACAGCCGATGTCACTGAATACTTTATGAGATGGGTATTCTTCTTTCAGAACTTCGGTCAATGTGATATACATATTGCGATGTCCGCAACCTTCGCAAAGTGCAGGCGGACGCATTTCTACGACAGAAGGAATGCCGAATTCCGATTTATTCTCTTTGCCTACGGCGCGGGCTACAGAGTCCGGATTTAATTCTCCATCCTGTGACAGAGTGCCGTCCAAGCGTCCTTTTACTTTAACGCCGATGCCCAGATAACCTTTCAATTGTTTTTCTACAAATGGTTGTCCGTCTTCCAGAACGAGGATTTCGTCACAGGAGTCAATCAATTGATGTAATTGCTTTTTAGGCAATGGATACTGGCCGATTTTAAGTACCGGATATTCGCAACCTTCAGGATAGTTTTCCATCAGATAGTTGTAGCCGATGCCACAAGCGATAATTCCTAACTTTTTGTTAGGACCATCTGTATATTTA
>DXOJ01000103.1 GCA_019412865.1 Bacteroides sp.
GTCCCGCAGGATTTAACGTTAAAAAGTTGTCTTGACTTAATCAAGCTTCAAGACGAAAAAGGAGCGAATCCAGCACCAAAAAAGAAATTTTCGAAAAAGAAGTAAGAAAATAAAATAAGAATGATGGCAGATATATAAAAAGATTTATATATCTGCCATTTATTTTACTCTGTGCGGATGGTACGACTTGCAAAAGTTGAATCGATAATTAAAAGAAAACGCCATCAAAACCTTTAATTTCTTTTTTTTAACCGTCTTTTTTTGATAAATTCATATCTTTGTCACGTAATATCAAAAGAAAGAGAAAAAAATGGCAATGCGCACTATATGGGAAACGGAGTTTGAAGAGTTGTTCAAAAAGAACTATTCTCCACTTTTCTACAATGCACTCGACTGGGTAGAGGATGCCGAAGCAGCCAAAGACATTGTCAGCGAATTGTTCAGCGAAGTATGGAGTCAGTACGAACATCTTCGCAAAGAAAAAATTGAATCTTATCTTTTCCGTTCTGTCCGCAACCGCTCCATCAATTATTTAAAACACAAATCCGTGGAAACTCAATACCAGCAATCTTTTCTGGAGATGAAAGAAGAGTTCATAGACGAAGATGCCGCCACGCATGAAGAAAACCTATGCTTAATCGACTTGGTGATAAGAAATTTCACGCCACAAACCCGTTTCATCTTTGAGCAATGCTATTTCGAAGGCAAGAAGTATCAGGAAATCGCAGAGCTGATGAATATCAGTGCAAGCACTGTACATAAACACATGAACAAGGCGTTTGCCACATTCAGAAAAGTTTTTGCGGAAAAGAAGAAAAAAGAGACTTCGGAAGGGTAGCCAATTTCGGGGAATAGTTGTTATATAATATATACATCATATATGAAAGAGAATCAAACCATAGAAGAACATTCATCTGAATTTGGACTAGACAAAGAGATGAACAAGTACATACTTCTCGCCCGCATGGCAGAGAAGCGGAAGAAAGTGGTTTGTCCGGACAGCGAACAGGCATGGCAAGCCCTCAAAAAAGCAAAAGAAGCGCAATCGGTTGCGAACAAACGGAAAACTGAAGCGTGGCGTATATGGGGAGTCGCACTCATCGGAGCTGCCGCAATGCTAGCGGGGATTATCTTGTTCAACTATCTCTTTCCGACAGGAAATGAGGGGACAGAGGCAGTCGTGGCAATGAGATATGATGAAACCCCACAAAGCATCACTTTACAAAACAAAGATCGATTAGTCGACTTATCCAACAAAGACTCCATATCATTTTTGGCTTCCGTTGCAAAAGGGACTGTCACACAGGACATTTCTCCCGAGCAAGCTGTCTCACAACGGCCGTCATCTGTTACCAAAACTCAAAAGCTCTCCACTCCACGGGGCATGGACTTTAAGGTAATCCTACCCGACGGTTCCGAAGTGTGGCTGAATGCGGAAAGCACCATCGAATTTCCGGCGGCATTCTCCGGGAAAGAGCGAAATGTGACACTGAAAGGAGAAGCCTACTTCAAAGTAGCCCGAAACGAACAATCACCTTTCATCGTCACCTCTGATAAAATAACAGTCCGCGTGCTTGGCACCGAATTTAATTTCAAAAGCTACGCTTCCGAAACTACGCACGTATCGTTGGTGAAGGGTTCAGTAGAAGTGCTGCATCCCAACCGGGAACAGCCGGAAATAAAATTGGTTCCCGGACAAGATGCGTGGTGCGACGAAACGGGAACAATCAACGTACGTAAAATTGACACATACGCTGTCACTCAATGGGTTAACGGGTTCTTCTATTTCGACAACCTCCCTCTGGTGGAGATTCTCCGGGAATTGGGACGCTGGTATAATCTAGGAGTCATTTTCCGCAACCCGGCATATATGCACTATAAAATACACTTCAGCGCTTCCCGCAATGAAGACATCCATCAAGCGGTAGAAAACCTGAACCGCCTGCGGAAAGTACAAGTAAAGATAGAAGATACCAATCTGGTCATTTATTAATCTATCTTTATCGAAGTTTGCCATCCCGGCCAAACGTTTGCAAAACTAGGCAAAATCAGAAATCCGACTAAGCATAAATCCCCTTTTACTATAAAAAGAATCACTTTCTTTCATTTTTTTTAGTTTTAGGGGTATCCGAATTACATAGTGAGTTGTTTTTATTTAAAAGTACATTCAAATTAACGTGTAATAGTTAAATAAACGATTCATTATGCAATCTGTAACAAAGAAAAGAGAGAAGAGTGGAAGGATTTGGTTCCTGATGCTACTTGGGTGCATACTGTCGATAGGCACAGCCTTTGCACAGTCCGCAGGAACGGACAAGCCCGCAACTGATCCGGGCAAAAGAATCACGTACCAATGCAATAACGAACAACTATCCACCGCCATCCGGCAGATAGAACGTTTGTCAGGCTATTACAAAATCCAGTTCGCCTATGACGACGTAGAGAAATATAAGATAACAGTCCAACTGAAAGACGCATCGGTGGAAAAAGCAATGACACAGCTTCTGAAAAACACTGACCTTCGCTATGAAATCAACGGAAGGTTCGTGCACGTTTTCACTGTAAAAAGACAAACGGACAAGAAAACAATTCGTGGAGCTATCAGAGATACCAACGGCGAACCGCTGGAAGGTGCAGCTATTCTCAACAAGGCGGAGAACAACGGAACGATTACGGACATGGAAGGAAACTTCGTGTTACCGGTGAGAAAAGAGACGGTTACGCTCGTCATCACCTATGTCGGCAAAAAGCCCCTGACGTATAAGGCAAAAAGTGGCACGGTCGTCCACATCACACTAGAAGATGACGCCACGCTGATGAGCGATGTGGTAGTGACGGGATACCAGAATATCGACCGCCGCCACCTGACGAGTGCCGTTACTTCCGTCAAAATGGAGGACATACAGATTCCGGGAGTTACCAATCTGAACCACATGCTTGAAGGGAAAATCCCCGATTTGATAGTTTCCAACAACAGTGGCGAAGTGAACGCCACTCCTCGTCTGCGTATCCGTGGTTCGTCTACCATTATCGGCAACCGTGAACCGCTGTGGGTGGTGGACGGAATCATCGTGAACGACCCGGTCAATCTTTCTTCGGACGTGCTGAACGACCCGGACTACGTGAACCGCATCGGTAACGCCATCTCCGGATTGAACCCGCAGGACATCGACCGTTTGGATGTACTGAAAGACGCTGCCGCTACGGCACTCTACGGTACACGCGCCGCCAACGGTGTAATTGTGATTACTACCAAAAAGGGACGCATCGGCAAGCCGGTCGTTTCCTATTCCGCCACGGCAACCATGCGCCGCCGCCCGCGCTATACGGACCGGAAAATAGATTTGATGAACTCGCAGGAGCGCATACGGTTCTCACAAGACTTGGTGGCCAACCATTATATTTATCCGAGCAATATGCCGGTTGTGGGTTATGAAGCGGCCCTTCAAAACTACTACAACGGAACCAGCACCAACGAGCAGTTCCAGTCGGAAGTGGCACGGCTGCAAACGATGAATACCGACTGGTTCGACTTGCTGACACACGACTCGTTCTCGCACGACCATTCCGTCAACGTGTCCGGAGGTTCGGAAGCCGTCCGCTACTATACCTCAATCGGATATACGGATGAAGACGACGTTATCAACAACACGACCAACCGCCGATACACCGCCACAGCCAAACTGGATATGACATTATCTAAAAAACTCCTGCTATCGTTCAACGTCAACGGTTACCTGAACGAAAGGGAATATACCCAGGATGATTTGAATCCGATTAACTACGCCTATAACACCAGCCGCGCCATTCCCGCCTATAATGCCGACGGGACTTACTCATATTACTTGAAACCGCTATCATACGCCAGCTTTGATTCGGGCACCACCCACATTGGATATAATATTCTGAACGAACTGGAGAACAGTTATCAGAAACAGAACACCAACGGATTCACGGCAACCGCCAACCTGCGCTACAACGCCACCGACTGGTTGAATGTGAGCGCTATCTTTTCCGGGACACTGACCAACGCGGATATAGAAGGCTATTGGGGAGAAAAAGGTTTTTACGCCAGCGACTTGCGCCGCTCGGAATACGGCGTAACTCCGCCCACCGACAGTATGCTGCCATACGGAGGGGAACTAAGCACGAATACTTCCAAAACAAAAAGCTATACCGGACGTCTGCAAGCCAATATCAATAAGTTCTTCGGTGCCGAAAGCCAGCATTACTTGAGTGCCTCCATTGGTGGAGAAGCCAACTCCAACCGTTACAATGGCTATCTGCATACACAGAGAGGTTATTATGCCGACCGTGGAAAGTCGTTTATCGCCGACATTGACCCTGCCGTATTCAACAACTATTATACAGGATTCGTCATGTCCAACGTGCCGACACTTACCGACAACCGGACCAACCTGCTGTCTGCCTACGCCACCGCTTCCTATAGCTACAAGGATTATTTCACTGTCAATGCGAACACCCGTTACGACGGCTCCAACAAGTTCGGCTCGAGAAGTAACGAGAAACTGCTTCCCGTATGGTCCGTATCCGGCATGACCGACCTGAAGAACGCGATCGGCATCCATGCCGACTGGCTCGACAACCTGACCTTCAAAGCCTCTTATGGCGAACAAGGCAATATGCTCGACGGACAGACACCGGTGCTGGTACTTAGAAAAGGAAGCCACAGCAGTTATTACGATGAACTGACTTCTACCGTTGCCCCCAATGGTTTCGCCAATCCCGATTTGAAATGGGAAAAGACACACTCTACCAATGTCGGTCTGGAGTCTTCTTTCTTCAACGGGCGTCTGACGTTCGGTGCGGAATACTATTATAAAAAGACAACGGACGCTTTCATGGAAAAACCAATCTCGGACATAAACGGTTATACCTCTTATATTGTCAATTCGGGAACGGTCATCAACAAAGGATATAACCTCAACCTGACCGTTGTCCCGGTGAAGACTGAAGATTTCAACTGGATATTTTCCACTTCCTTCTCCAAAATCATGAACGAAATGAAAACAGCCCCGGGACAAGAGACGTATGAGCTGGAAGATTTTCTCAACGGTACGGCCGTCGTCGAGGGACAGCCCATCGGGACATTCTATTCTTACAAGTTTGTCGGACTAAGCCCTGTAGACGGAGGCCCGTTGTTCGACGACTGGGAAGACCGCCAGAGCGAACTGAAAGGACTTAGCAAATATGATACCTACATCCGTGTACTCACTCCTTCGGGCAAACGCGACCCGGACATCACCGGAAGCATCAACAGTACGTTCAACTATCAGTCGTGGAGACTCGGCATCACGCTAAACTACAGCTTGGGAGCCAGCACACGCCTGTTCCGCATGATGAACAACTTCATCAATGGATATTCCGCCGAAATGAATATCAACCGCGAACTGCTGAACGCATGGAAAAAGCCGGGAGACGAGTTGACAACGAACATTCCCTCCACAATGAGCAGAAACTCCAACGGATACTATTACTATAATGCCCACTGGAGTTCCGGTTCTCCTTATGAAGGAACCAAAATTGCCGACGACGCATGGACGATGTATGACTATTCCGACTTGCGGGTGGTAAGTGCCGATTACCTGAAAATCGCGAATGTATCTTTGACTTACGAGTTTCCCAAAACCGTTTTAAGCCATTGGGGGCTGCAACGGCTCGCTCTGACATTGGGAGCTACCAACCTCTATACATTCTGCGACAGCAAACTGAAGGGACAGACACCCACGCAAGGCGGCTTCTCCGAAGTGCAACTCTCGGACACACCGACTTATACACTGGGACTGACTGTTAATTTCTAAAAAACCAACTAAACAACATAAAGGATATGAAACATCTTATCTATATAAGTTTGATTGCCTGTCTGTGCAGTTGCTCCGATTTTCTGGAAGAATACTCACAAGACACCTATTACGTTTCTTCGTACAAGGATTTGGATGAACTGCTGATAGGCGACTGCTATCTGCCCGTACAAGGGTCGAATTCGGCTGCCCTCACTACCAACATCGGATATTTTCTCCCATTCCTTGCCGATGAAATGGAAGAACACAATGCGGGATATTTCGACGACTACGGAAGTGAAGCTGTTTTATACGACGTCAAGGACAAAGTATTCGGTTGCTACACCTGGCAACAGCGAATCGGGCAAACTCCTTCATACAGCGGATACATCTCCGAAGACGATACATGGACGGAACTTTATCGGCTGATCAACGTGGCCAACAACATTCTTGGCAGTGTGGACAACGTGCCGCAGAGCAGCGAAGAAGACAGGCTGGGAGTCACCCGTGTGAAAGGAGAAACACATTTCCTGCGTGCCGCTTACTACTTCTGGCTGGCAAACCTGTACGGCAAACCTTACAACAAGGCGACGGCAACGTCCGACCTTGCCGTTCCTCTCAAAACGACAGAAAAAGTGGACGACAAGATTTACCAGAGAAATACCGTGCAAGAGGTCTATAGTCAGGTCTTGGCAGATTTGCAGGAAGCGGAAAAATGCCTGTCGCAGACAGAAAAGCCCAAATCCATCTACCGGGCAGACAGCACAACCGTACATCTGCTCGAAAGCCGTGTCTACCTGTACATGCAAAATTGGGAAATGGCAGCACACTATGCCGACAAGGTACTGAAAGCGCGCTCCACATTGACAGACATGAACACGACTGCACCGGCAAGCGGTTTCCTTTCTAAAACATCTAAAGAAACGCTCTTCTCAATGGGAGGCAATGACATTCCCTGCAACATGGCCTATGCCTGCCAATCATTCCGCGTAGCCAAAGAACTATATGACACGTATGAGGAAAACGATTTGCGCAAAAGCCAATGGTGGTGGACACGGAACGATTTTATCGGATACACCAAGACGGCTCACGGGAACAGAAATGAAGAACAATATATTGTGCCGGAACGAGACGACTATTATTGTTACGGATATAGCGATGGATACATACACTACATGGCAGAAGTTTCCGACAAATTCCTGTTCCGCACCGCGGAAGCCTATCTGAACAAGGCGGAAGCGGAAGCATATACCGGCAACGAAAGTGAGGCTCGTTCGGCTCTGAATACGCTTCGCCGGAATCGCTATGCGACAGGAAGCAACTACGAAGTGGCTGCCAGCGGGGAAGCATTGGTGAAAGCCATCCGCGAGGAACGCCGGAAGGAACTGGCTCTGGAAGGTCACCGCTGGTTTGACTTGCGCCGTTACATGGTCTGCGAAAAATATCCCGAGTCCAAGAAAATCACCCACAACTATACCTACTACACCGGACGTCTGGATGCAACCAAGGTGACGACCCATGTGTTCGTATTGGAAGCGTACGACCCGGCCTACACACTGCCCATCCCACAAGAGGTGATTGACTTCAATACCGGCATGACCAACAACGAACGTCCTTGGAGAAACTATACAGAGACAAACCCGAACTAAAAAAACAGATTGAATCATGAAATATCATACTTTACTTTTATATAGCTTGTGCCTGATGGGCCTGACAGCCTGTGGCAGTGAAGACGAACTGACCGCCATACCGGATACGATGACCGATTGCTTTGCTCCCGACCCCAACGCGACGGATGCGGAATCCGTACTACGACGGGAATTTTACCAGACAGAGAAATGTTATCTGCTTTTCAATGACACTCTCCGCCACGAAAAACATGGAACGGACTTCAACGGTGACGATTACTATTTCACCGAAACATTGGATATGGGATATATTTTGGGAAGCAGTACGACAGTAACCAACACCTATACGTATGAATATTTGCAGACTCTGGAGGAAAAAAAAGCTGTCGCTGCTTTTCTAAAAGAGTATGTGCTTCCGCACCTTCCCAACTTTCTTCGCCCGTTCTCATGGTTCGCGGTTTACTCTATCATGAACAATACCGAATATACGTATCCCGAAACATTGTACGGACAGCGAAGTGTTGCCATTGCAGTCGGCTATTCTTTTGAATATCTGACAACAGAGGAGAAACAGGCATTGGCTACCTCTATTCTGACAACGACACTAGGCGGTTCGTTGCAAGCACAAGAGACAACCCTCACTCCTTTCTATAACATCTGTAACGGATTATACGATGGAGATTTTATGATTGACGACCCCGAAGACCACGAACTTAACATGAAAGCACTGAATGAAGCCGGATTTCTGGTCGAAGGGTTATTCTGGGGAGTAATTCCCACTACGCAGCTATATCCCTCTAAAGCACAAGACTTGGTTTCTTTCACAGAACTCGTCATGAATCACCCCCGTCAAGAGGTAGAAGAACTGTATGCGGGATATCCCATAGTCATAGAGAAAGCGGAATTGCTAAGAACACTGATAGAAGAATTAGGTTACATTTATTAATAAAAAGAATCACATGAAACTATATAAAATAACAGTATGTCTGCTATGTACCTTGCTGGGAACAGCTTGCAGCAATGACGATGACAACACCTTGCCGACCGTGACTCCCGAAGCCACAGGAACTTTCACCGACGAAAGAGACGGTGCAGAATATCACTGGGTACGCATTGGCGGACTAGACTGGATGGTGGAAAACTTCCGTTATCAGCTGACCATCGAGGATGAATGGTACGGCACGATTATGGACGAAACCAAATGTTGCTATTACTTAGATTACAACGCTTATCAAAGCGGCAACATAGACGAAGATAAATGGTCTGCCAAATATGGGTATCTTTATACCCAACAGGGAGCACTGGAAGCTACCCCCGACGGATGGAGGCTACCTACCGATGAAGATTGGATGAGTCTGGAAAAAGCATTGGGTATGTCTCAAGCCGATGCGGATGCCGACGAATGGCGCGGCACCGTGACAGGACAATTGATGCGCCAGTCTTCCGAAGGCACTCTGTTGAATATGCTTATGGCCGGATACTATACCCAACATACCATCATGAGTACATCGGGCTACCGCTTCATGGGTTCGTACGGTTTCTATTGGACCGCCACAGCCGACCCATCCAAAGAAGGGGATTATTACTTCTATCGGAAACTATATTATCAATCTTCGCAAGTATATCGCCAAAGCATGGAACCGGATGCCAACAAATTGAGTGTCCGTTACGTACGAAACGCCCATTAATAGAGCAACAACATGAAAAAAATTCCTTTTCTTTTATCTGTCCTTTTCTTGAGCCTGCCTGTCTGGATGCAAGCACAGGAAAAAGGATTCGTGCTGAAAGGATGCCTTCCCGGAATGAGGGACGGTGTCAAAGTGGCACTCCTAAATTCCGAAAACCTTTCATCGGAAACCATCGTAGAAACAACGGCAAAGAACGGATGCTTCGAACTGCGGGGAAAAGTGGCACACCCTATTCTTTGTACACTGACTACCAACAATCTCGACCTCCTCGCACAGTATGCCCCCCATCCGGATTCTGTCAACACCGATTCTATCCGGTGGACGTACACTTCCGTCTTTTTGGATAATGCCGAGATGAAAGTGGAAGCCGCCCGATACAGCGACTTATTTACGGATTGGTCTGTCACTCCCTACTTCCGGATTACCGGTGGAGAGGTGCAGAATGACTTTAATGAATACAATTTATCCCTCTATCAGGCCTCCGACGGAAACCCGCAAAAAGACGATCAGACCGAAACGGAAAAGAGTTGGGATTTCATACTCTCACACCCTCATTCCGTCATCTCCGTCTATTTTGCGAACAATATGCTCCAAAGAGGATACGGACTGACGAAGGAACAGGTAGACAAGCTGGAGAAAGCCGTTGTTTCCGTTCCTGCCGACACGGCACGCTTCACGCTTTTCAAAAACCTGATTGAATATGCCAAACAGACTACGGTAGGTGCTCCGCTCGTCAACCTTGAACTGACAAGCACGGACGGAAAGACGGTCAATCTGGAAGACATTGTACCGAAAGACAAATTCGTATTGATTGACTTTTGGGCAAGCTGGTGCGGTATGTGCCTGTATGCCATGCCGGACATCAAAAAGTTGCAGGAACAATACCATGAACAGTTTGTCGTGATAGGAGTATCTTGCGACCGGGATGAGAAAGCTTGGAGAAACATGATGGAAAAGAAAAAAATGCCGTGGAAGCAATATCTGCTTAGCAAACAGGGATATGAAGATTTCTTCAAGAAGTATCGGGTAGGAAACAGCGTACCCTACTATACAATGATAGCACCGGACGGAAAAGTGATGAAAGCACCGTCAGGAGTGGAAGAAATCAGTACCATATTGAAACTTTATTGCAAATAAATAATTTAAAGAAAAAAAATGAGAACATTTACAATCACAGCGTTAACATGCCTTTCCGTGATAAGCGCATGCCAACAGACACCGGGCTACAAAATAACCGGTAACATCACCGGAGCTCAAGACGGAGACACAGTCATGCTATTGAAATTCGTAGGATGGAATCCCGACACATTGGCACAGACCGTTATAAAGAATAACGAATTTACATTTACCGGACGGCAGGACACGGCAGATATCCGCTATATCTCTTATATAAAAAACGGAGAAGGGAAAGCAGGAAGCCAACTTTTCCTTGAGAATGGGGATATACAAATCAACATCGACCCGAAATCTTTCACGCTCGATGTCAAAGGTACTCCTACCAATGAAGCATGGTGCGCCTTCTACAATGAAGACGAAAAGAGATGCGGCAAGAGTCTGGATCTTTATCGGGCATTGAACGACACGGTTCATCCGCTAGACTCCATCACAGCCAAACAGAAACAAACCGAAATGGAAGCTTTGGACAAAGAAACCCTTAAACACCGGATTCAGTTCTGCAAAGACAACATACAAAACGTGGCGGGAGTCTACACCCTGCTCTTCTCTTACATGAAAGATTTTGAAGAGGAAACGGTTGCCCAACTATTGGAACAGGCTCCTTCCATCTATTTCTCGGAAGACATCGCCTTCATCAAAGAAGAATTTGCCAACAAGAAAAAGACTGCCGTCGGTCAACCATTCATCGATTTCTCGCTCAATACTCCCGACGGGAAAAGCCTTAGCATAACGGAAATAGCCAATGCCAACAAAGTGATTATGATCGACTTCTGGGCAAGTTGGTGCGGACCTTGTCGTGCCGAGATGCCCAGTGTAAAGGCCGCTTATGAGAAATACCATCAAAAAGGGTTTGAAATCATCGGCGTTTCACTGGACAATAGCGAAGACGCATGGAAAAAAGCCATTGAAAGCCTCGGTCTGACATGGCCGCAAATATCCGACCTGAAAGGTTGGGAATGTGCAGGAGCCATGCAATATGGAGTAAGGTCCATCCCTGCCACTTTCCTCATTCAGAATGGCAAAATCATCGCAAAGGACTTGCGCGGAGAAGAGATTGAGAAGAAACTGGAAGAAATACTTTAATTCAACTTTTGCAAGTCGTGCCATCCGCACAGAAGGAGGAAAAGTTATCCAGAATACTTGCGAAACTACAATTATTCATGCGAATCAGCAGTTGATAAACATCAGCCTTTTCGCTTGTTAAAATGT
>DXOJ01000104.1 GCA_019412865.1 Bacteroides sp.
CATGTATGGCTTCCATGGTCCTAACTACGCGACTTGTTCAGCATGTGCTACTTCAACCAACGCTATTGCAGATGCCTTCAACCTGATTCGTTTGGGTAAAGCAAATGTAATTGTATCCGGTGGTTCGGAAGCAGCAATCTTCCCGGCAGGTGTAGGCGGTTTCAACGCTATGCACGCCTTGTCAACACGCAACGACGAAGCTTCTAAAGCTTCACGTCCGTTTAGCGCAAGCCGCGATGGTTTCGTTATGGGCGAAGGTGGCGGTTGCTTGATCCTGGAAGAATTGGAACACGCTAAAGCTCGTGGTGCAAAAATCTATGCAGAAGTTGCCGGTGTAGGTATGTCTGCAGATGCACATCACTTGACTGCTTCTCATCCGGAAGGTCTGGGAGCGAAACTGGTGATGATGAATGCACTGGAAGATGCGGAAATGGATCCGAAAGAAGTAGACTATATCAATGTACACGGTACATCTACTCCGGTTGGTGATATTTCAGAAGCAAAAGCAATCAAGGAAGTATTCGGTGATCATGCGTTCGAGTTGAACATCAGTTCAACCAAATCAATGACAGGTCACTTGCTGGGAGCTGCCGGTGCGGTAGAATCTATTGCAAGCATCCTTGCCATTAAGAACGGCATTGTTCCTCCGACTATCAACCACGAAGAAGGTGACGACGACGAGAACATCGACTACAACCTTAATTTCACGTTCAATAAAGCACAGAAACGCGAAGTTAATGTTGCCTTGTCCAATACATTTGGATTTGGTGGTCACAATGCGTGCGTTATCTTCAAGAAATACGCAGAGTAATATCGTGTTACGTAACGAAATAGATAAGATAAGGCTCTTGTTCCGCAAGGATAGAGAGTCTTATCTTTGTTTTTACCGGATACTCGGGTTCTACCCGCGCAATATCCAGCTTTATGAGCAGGCTCTCCTGCACAAATCGACTTCTGTCCGCTCCGACAAGGGACGTCCTCTCAACAATGAACGGCTGGAGTTTTTAGGTGACGCCATCCTCGACGCCATCGTGGGAGATATTGTCTACAAACGTTTCGAAGGGAAACGGGAAGGTTTCCTAACCAATACACGTTCCAAGATTGTACAACGGGAGACGTTGAACAAGTTGGCCGTTGAAATCGGCCTGGATAAGCTCATCAAGTATTCTACCCGTTCTTCCTCTCACAACAGCTACATGTACGGAAATGCTTTTGAAGCGTTTATCGGAGCTATTTATCTGGATCAGGGATATGAACGTTGCAAACAGTTTATGGAACAACGGATTATCAACCGTTATATCGATCTGGATAAAATATCCCGAAAAGAGGTTAATTTCAAATCCAAACTTATCGAATGGAGCCAAAAGAACAAAATGGAGGTTTCCTTTGAATTAATCGAGCAGTTTCTCGATCATGACAGTAACCCTGTATTCCAAACTGAAGTACGTATTGAAGGACTTCCGGCAGGAACAGGTACGGGATATTCCAAGAAGGAGTCTCAACAGAATGCCGCCCAGATGGCTATAAAGAAGGTAAAGGAACCGACATTTATGTCAACCATCGAAGAGATTAAAATACAACATTCGGCAACTGCTACTGAAATGGAAACAGAAATGGAAGTTGAATTTGCGACTAATTCTGAGACTGAATTGGCAAGCGGGCTTGAGAATGAGCCCGAAACCGAACTGAACACAAATCCCGAGATAGAACCGGAAAATGTTTCAGAAGAAAACATCCTCGTCGATGAGATTTCCACAGTGCAGGCCACAGAAGCTCCGGCAACTAGCCAAAGCAAATCCCCATGCGACGACCCTGAATCACCAAATCGTGATCTTCAGTAACCAATTTCAGTTTTCCTGCAACTTCTTCAAGAGGAATAGATGCTATATCGTCTCCTTGTAAAGTCACCATACGCCCGAATTGGCCATTGGCTATCAATTCTGTTGCATGCCCGCCCATGCGGGTAGAAAGATTGCGGTCGAAAGGAGTAGGCGAACCACCACGCTGGATATACCCCAAAACTGTTTCGCGGGTTTCTATACCGGTTTCATATTCAATTTCCTGCGCGATATATTCAGCAGCACGTTTACGCCCGTCAGTCTGAATTCCTTCCGCTACCACTACAATAGAATAGGGTTTGCCTTTCTTTAGTCTTTCCAGAATCGTATTGCCGATATTCTTAATGTTATAAGCGATTTCAGGAACGAGAATCACATCCCCTCCTCCTGCCATACCGGAATACAAAGCAATCCAGCCAGCCTTATGCCCCATCACTTCAATCACCATCACCCTTTTATGAGAGCTTGCGGTGGAATGTAGACGGTCGATGGCATCAGTAGCAATACTTACCGCCGAGTCGAAACCAAAAGAGATGTCCGTGCCCCAAATATCATTATCAATGGTTTTAGGAACAGATACGATGTTAACTCCCATTGCAGCAAACTTGGCTGCAGTCTTCTGCGTTCCATTTCCACCGATACAAACGACACAATCCAATCCTATTTCATGGATATTCTGAAGAATTAAAGACGGTTTGTCAACATCCGAGACAACGCCTCCTTTTTTGAAAGGCTTCTCGCGAGAGGTTCCTAACATCGTTCCACCCAAATTCAGTAGCCCGGAAAGCGACTTGTCTGTAATAGATTCGACATCTTTGGTCAGCAAGCCCTGAAAACCGCTGTGAATGCCTATCACTTCCATCCCATAATAATTGATGGCAGTTTTGCACACGCCACGAATGGTGGCATTGATACCGGGACAGTCCCCGCCGGATGTTAAGATTCCAATTCTCATTGTCGCATTTTTTAGTCTAAAACTCGGG
>DXOJ01000105.1 GCA_019412865.1 Bacteroides sp.
TTAATAATCTAATTAAAAACAGTATGAAAATTATAACTGAAATAAAAAAAGCTTGTTGTTTTAATCGTTTTGCTTTCTTAGTAATGTCATTAGGCCTGATAGCCACTTTTACAGCATGTAGTAGTGATGACGATTCTGATATTCCCGTATATTCACTTAAAGATGTGGAAGGTAATTATTCCGGTAATATGCTAACAGAAACTGCTCCATCCGTCAATCCACAAAACTATTCCTCCAAAGAAGAACAGCCGCAAGGAGCCACAGTTACCGCTGAAGTTAAGGACAATCAGATTATGATAAAAAAACTTCCGGTAGATGATCTGATTAAAAGTATTGTCGGTGAAGAAATAGGCGAAATTATCATTGAGACTTTGGGTGATATCAATTACAACATTCCTTATACTGCAGCCTTTAATGATGATAGCAAAGGCTCCATTCTACTTCAATTAAAACCTGAACCTTTGGAAATAAAATACACGATCCCTACCCAAGTACAAACAGAGGGAGAGGAAGCTCCTCAAATTACTGTAAAAGTAACCATAGAAGCGGAAGAAAAGGGTCAATATACATATAAAGATAAAAAACTCACCTTTGTAATCAAAGCCACCCAAGTGGAAGTAGAAGGAGAGCCGCTTGAAAACTTTTCGGTTACCACATTCAGTTTCGACATGGTCAAAAAGTAACTGATCGGATAAACTTTCCCAACGTATTTTCATTATGATGGGAATTACCTCGAAAAAGAGTATGCCTGCACACAGCGCGCATACTCTTTTTTTATACCTTTGCGAAATAACGTGCGATATGAAAATGACTACGACTGAAAACATCCGGAAAGAATTACAAGCATTAGCAGATTCCAAATATCAGGAATTTCATTCTTCCCTCCTCCCGGGAGCAAACAACATTCTCGGCGTACGCATCCCCCAACTGCGGACAATGGCCAAAGAAATTATTAAGAAAGAAGACTGGCGTACATTTGTCAAATCAACCGATACGATTTATTATGAAGAAACAATGCTTCAGGGAATGATTATCGGACTGGCAAAAATGGAACTTGAAGAACAAATGAAATACGTAACGATGTTCATTCCCCGTATAGATAATTGGGCTGTATGCGACATATTCTGCAGTGAACTGAAAACTTCTGTGAAAAAAGGAAAAGAAAACGTATGGCAATTTATCCAACCCTATCTGAAATCCTCTAAAGAATTTGAAATACGTTTCGGAATTGTGATGCTTTTCCATTATGTAGATGACGCGCATATCGATTCGTTACTGAAATATGCCGACTCATTCAATCATGATGCATATTATGCACGCATGGCTATGGCATGGATGATATCATTGTGTTTTATCAAATTTCCCCAAAAGACAATGGAGTATCTGAAACATAGCACACTGGATAACTGGACTTACAACAAGGCACTGCAAAAAACAATTGAGTCATTCCGGGTAGATAAGGACACCAAGGACATTCTCCGAGAAATGAAAAGACGATAAATACCAAGCACGGCGAACATCCTGCCATCAGCATTCTGTTCACCGTGCTTCTTATTTCTTACCGTAGATACCGCTTTTATTTTCCACCTAATTTATTTTTTGTTTGCAATCCGGAGAAACACTAATTCCTCCTGACCTTTTTCCTTCTGCTTCTACGTCTTTGTTGTTTCTGACGATTATAACGCTGCCACTTCTTATAAATCATCCAACCACTCATCAATGCAACAACGACGAAAATAAGAATAGTGATACCCACTCCCAAATTATCTCCTTTAATACGCGACCAAATATCAAGAACTTCTTTTGTCTTATCGCCAAAATCACGAATCATGGCACATCGTTCCACCACCTTACGATCCGGATATTGTATTTTATCAATCTGCACGCTGTCTGCACCCGGTCCGAAAAAGTAACTTAAATCGGAATAATAATGAAGAGTGGTGTCTATCTTCTCTTCCAGTATTTCGGGAGTAGCTATGGAACTTACATATCCGCAGAAATCCATATTCCGCAAGGCTATATCCGGACGACACATAAAGTTGATAAAATAACTAGCCGCTTCCGGATTCCTGGCATATTTCGGGATCACCCAACCGTCATACCAGATATTACTTCCTTCTTCGGGAACTTCATAATCCAAATCCACTCCTACCGCATTGGCCTCTTCAATCGCCCAGATTGCATCACCGCTCCAAGTCATATTCAGCCAAGCTTTATTCTTCGACATCATTTCCTTGCCAAAGTCCGCTACCCAGCCAGCAATGTTCGGTCTCAAGGCTTTTAAGTATTTTTCAGCCAACTCCATCTCACGTGGAGAATAGTCGTTCATCAACTCTTCCACTGTTACCGTTCCCTCCTTCAGTTCCTTTGCATGCGCATAAATCACGGCTGTTCCATAAGCATCACGATAACTATCCTTCATCAGGATCTTTCCGGCATACTTTTTATTCCAAAGGCAATCCCAGGACAGGGCTACCGAATCGGGCACATAAGCCCGGTTATACAGAATACCTGCCGTCCCCCACATATAACATACAGCATAGCGGCTGGCTTTTTCACCCGGCTGACTCAATTTATTAATCTGCTTACGAATAAATGGAGCCACATTATTCATGTAATTGGGAGAATGTGCGAAATTCGTGTCGATAGGTAGCAACAAATGCTTCTTCAGCATACGCTCGATGATGTATTCCGAAGGACAAACAACATCAAAATCTTCATGCCCCTTTTCAATTTTCGTCAACATGATTTCGTTGATATCGAATGTCTGGTAAACGATACGGATATTCTCACCGGTCTGTTCTTTATAATATGCCTGGAAATCCTCAAGTACACCTTCGCCGATGTAATCCGCCCAGTTGTAGATTTTAAGAACCCGCTCACGAGGTTCACCGGAATTATAACACCCGGTCAAAGCCAATAAGAGCAGGATAGCAGGAATTATTCTTTTCATATTATTTACGTAGTAGCACATTTGATAGTCTATTAATC
>DXOJ01000106.1 GCA_019412865.1 Bacteroides sp.
ATCTTTATTATTTTCACAACTGCTGGCAAAAGCAGAAAATATGAAGGAAAGTAGTGTATATATTATTATCTTTTTCATAATCTATCATTTATATTTTTCATATTTGTTATTCATTCCATCCCGGATTTTGGGTTACGATACCATCAGACAATGTTATTTCCTGTCTTGGTATAGGATACAGATAATCACGTTCTTCGTTCCAAGTACGGTCTATCCAACTATAACACAGTAAATTACCATAATTACCTTCTGACAATGAAGTGCCGCTTCCATCGGACGCCAGTTTCACATACGTCACACTTCCTACATTGGGCTGCGACGATGTTGTATAGAAACAGACATCATTTGTTCCGTCCCCGTCAATATCATACGCTTTGTTGATAGCTGTGGCAGGAAGATAAAATCCTTGAAAAGATTGGGCTATGCACTGTCCTTCTTTCCAGCGCATCAGGTCATAATAGCGGAAACCTTCCATGACCAGTTCGATGGCACGTTCCCGTCGAATTTCCAAAATCACTCCTTTATTATCTCCTGTAACATTCACATAACCGGTCTTTGAATCACACATGTAAGGGTCAGGATTTTGGTTTGCTTTATTCATGTTCAATTTTCCTGTTACTCCTGCACGTGTTCGTAGCCTGTTTATCGTGTTGTCAATATCAGTTTGAGTCAACGTGCCTAATTCAGCCTTTGCTTCAGCATAGTTCAGATAAATTTCTGCCAACCTAAATAGAGGCAGATCATTACTTAAATTACCCGTATAATTCATATTATCATTAGCGTATTTCAGCAAGTGGTATCCGGTCATGGTAACATTCATGTTTATATTAGAAGTACGGATTGTTTGTGCCAAACGCGGATCACGATTTACTATTTCATCCTTAAATTCCATTGTTGCATAATTAGGTTGATCGGTAAAACGGTCTCCATTCTTCATTAGATAATAATTTACCAGCTTTTTTGAGAGTCCAGGACGTCCCAAAGTTGGCGAATTTTCGAAAGCCTGCACTCCATGGATTAGGTTCAAATCATTATTATAATCCCTTGCCAATATGATTTCCGCATCAATCGCATTCTCCGATTTAAATAAATTACGGTACGATTGAGAACCGGACTGATATAAGGAATATCCTCCCGATGCAATCATAATTTCGTTAGATGCACTCACACAATCATTCAGATATTTTTCATAATCTTCCAATCCATGATATTTACGGTATGTTCCTTCGAATAGTCCTACACGTGATTTTAACGCTTGGGCAGTCCACCAGGTAATACGATAAAGCTCTTTGGTCCGATTGGTTTCTTTAAAAACCTCTATAGCAAAATTGAGATCTTCCATAATCTTTTCCATCACGAATTCACGTGAATCTCTGGCTTTATACAAATCAGCATCATCCGATCCTAACACTTTATCATACCAAGGTACATCACCGAAACGTTTTACCTTTTCGAAATAGAAATAAGCACGAAAGAACCGCGCTACTGCCTCATATTTATTGCGTACTTTCTGGTCTTTACAGTTTTCCAGATTCTCCAATAAAAAATTAATTGAACGCAGCGCATTCCAATTCCATCCTCCACCTGTTTCCGGAATGACACGCTGCCCACTCACTTCATCGTCCAAAGGAGATACGATCAGCATATCGGCATTGTCCCTGTAAATATCACCATCACCCGGAAAGTTGTTTGAATAGAACTGATTACTATACAACTGTAATTGTTCTTCATTCGTAAAGTAATCCTTAGTCGTCAAGCGATCTTTTGGATTTATATCCAGTATGCTTTCACAAGAAGCAAATAACAACGACAGACCAACAGTCGCCCACAATGTATATTTCATGATTTTCATACTATATCTTCTTTATATTCGTTATTATCAAAACGTTATATCTATACCAAAAGAGTAGGTCTTTGCCCAGGGATAAATGTTCGCATCACTTTTACTCGTTTTCCAGCTATTACTTGCCGATGCTTGTTCCGGATCAATATAATCGGAATGTAGCTTAGTGAATGTCAGTAAGTTCTCACCACTAAAGTAAACACGTATTTTTTCGAAACCTATTTTAGAAAGCCATTTATCCGGCAATGTGTAACCAATAGAGAGATTCTTCAACCTACAGTAAGCTAAATTCTGCAAATACTTCGTATTCACCACGCCTAATTCACGATTACTGCCGAGTGCTACATATCCTCTGGGACGTGGAAAATAAGCACCTGTATTTTCTTCACTCCATACCTGACTCATGAAATCAGACGGAATAAAACTAGTATAAGGCCGGGAATAAGGCCCCCAGAACATGGAAGTTTCAGCGCCGGGATACCAGTTTTGTTTACCGATACCTTGAAAGAGAACAGAGAAATCAATACCATACCAATCTGCAGAAATTCCTAAATTATAATTATAACGTGGCAATGAATTACCGATCACTTTCATATCCTTTCGGTCATTAGCCGATGTGGTCTGTTCTATCTTATTATTACCATCTAAATCGACGAATTTAAGATCACCGGCATGGAGACCGTTATCCAGTGCACTCGCATTAATCATCTGGTTAACGAACGATTGATCCACTTTATAATTCTTCGCTTCCTCATCCGTTTTAAAATATCCGTCCACTACATAGCCCCAGATTTCACCTAACTGCTGTCCCTCGTAAGGATCGGTCAGTGTCCGGTTGGGATTATCATATTTAGTCACTTTGGAAGTATTATCTCCGATGCCTGCCACAATCCGGTAGTGGAAAGGCTTGTTGGCCAGTGTAAAACTATCTCCCCAAGTAACAGATGCTTCCCATCCTTTCGTACGCAGATCCGCCACATTCATTCTGGGAGAGGCAGCACCATATACCCCAGGTAATGTCTTGCCTGCCATCAACATATCTTTAGTATCACGGATATATGCATCAAAAGATACATTCAAACGGTTATTAATAAATCCCAAGTCCAGACCTATGTTTTTGGTAATTACAGTTTCCCAAGTCAAATCGGTGGAGTTTGGTGCTGATTCATAAGCATAATCTCCTTTGGTGGTATCTCCAAAAGCATAATTCAACACTGCTCCGGTATTAACCAGTTGCAGATAGTCATAATAGCCGACCGTTTTTTGATTTCCCAACGATCCGTAAGACAGTCTTAGTTTCAAATTGCTTACATAGTTTTTGGCTTCTGTGAAAAAAGCTTCTTCGCTAACACGCCATCCGGCAGAGAACGACGGGAAGAAACCGAAACGGTGTCCCCGACGAAAACGGGAACTACCGTCATAACGTCCACTGGCCTCAAATAAATAACGATCTTTATAACCGTAATTCATGCGATAGAAGAAACCGAGAATCGCATATTCTTCTTGTCCTCCGGTTATGGATATGTCATCTCCTTTTGCCAAATTAAAATCATCCAGGGATTCAGACAACAATCCGTTACGTTTCATTCCCAATTTTTTTAGGTACTTGGAATCATAGTTACCTCCTACGATCACCTTTACCGAATGTGTATTTGCAAAGATATTATCATACGTTCCATATAAGTTGAAAGTCTGGCGGATCTGATTATTTTGTACTTCCGACAAATAATTGCCTCTGGTACGTCCGGTATCCATTGTAATTGTTTCTCCCGGGTTTCTGGAATATAACACATCTACGGAACGATTTAAATTCTGTTGACTGTAATGTGCCCAACTATAATTTGCACGAACCTCGAAATGCTTGATCGGTTTCAACACAGCTTCAAACGTCGTAACAAACTCATATTCACGATCTCGGTTGTGATGACCACCATTTAGTAATACAGCACTAACACCATCCGCCACTTCACCCGTGTCTGTCAGACCGGTCCTGTAAACCAGGGTTCCATCCGGATGCATCGGTACAATACTTGCCAAAGCGTGTCTCCCAGCTCTGGTGAAAATGTCATTCACTCCCGATAGTCCCGGATAAGTATATTCAGAATGGTAATAGGAAGTATTGTTACTTAATTCAAACCAGGAAGTAATATTAGCAATGATTTTCGAACGGAACGTATATTTCTTAAAGCGGTCAGGATCTATTCTAATAATTCCTTTCTGATTATAGTAGTTACCCGACAGCATATACTTCACTTTTTCAGTACCTCCCGAAACGGTTAAGTTATGCTCCCAAGTAGGACGGGTATTATCAAACAAACAATTATACAAGTCGAAGTTACCGTAATATTTATATTCTCCATTCTTTTCTACTACCCATGGAC
>DXOJ01000107.1:0-4255 GCA_019412865.1 Bacteroides sp.
GTTTTGGTACCATCCATATATATTCTGACTGTCATGATTATTAGAATTCTCCGCATTGCCACCCAAAGCATTTTCATAGGCAAATGACATCAATAGTTCACTGGCAGTAGGCAGACGCCAACCATCGCCTATATTCCTACAGATATCCTCCGCATCAGCTACATTTTCCAACCGCCCAACACTTTGCTTGGCTTCGCCTATTTCCTTATAATATATCCTGTTATCAAACCGAAGCGGATAAAGAAAGAAAAGAGGTTCTCCGGCAGTTGTATAAGATTTGGTTTCGGACACCATCTGAAGGTCAATCGTACGATAAAACGGGAATTCTTCATCCTCCACGGTATGCATTACATTTCTGAACGTAATTCTTATCGTTCCGATTTTTCCCTCTTTCCACTTGCCGGGGTGAAGTTTCAGTCTGAAATCGTATCCGTGACCAACCACATCATCTCCCTTGCCGTCATCAAAGCCTACGATAGACTCAACATACATCTTTTCGTCCGCATTCTTTCTGCTTACAATCACATCATTATCCGGATCGGTCCGAATCAGTCCGGTACCATCATCGTTCGTTATATTCAATTCCTCAATATTCATAATTTCCCAATTGTTATTGACAAACAATTGCAAGTATTGTTCCGCACCCAGATTGACTTTATAAGTACGACTATTGACTGTAGTGGGAGTATATCGGAGTGAAAACTCCAGCTCCCCCTGGTTGATAGGGAATGGTACTTGAGCGAGGTGTCCCTCCTTATCGTACAGGTCGAACAATATGAAGTCCCAACGCCACCACCAGCCTGTACCATCTTCAACAGTACCATCGCCCGCTCTTCGCGGATTAGGCTGTATGGTAAATGCCTGCACCCTTTCACTGAACGGTATCGCATTCGTCCTGTTTAATTGCGGAATTAAGCCGCCAACATTATATTGAACCATACCGATACCGTCGCTGCCATAAAGCTTACCTTCTATCTTATCCACGGAAAACATGACATACACCGTCTGCGATTCGAGAGGGAGTTCGTCGCCATCGGGATTTCTAATCGGAAAAAAAAGACCTCTCTCCAACACATTTCCGTATGCATCGACAAATTTGATAATTCCCGGATCTATTGTATACTGCGTCACTTCAATATTGTGAGTCAAGCGCCCTGCCGTCAACGTAACAGTAGCCTTACGCTCAACACCTATATTTTCATTATTAAAATAAGGAATCTTCAATTTGAGTTGGGTATCATCGTTCGCAACGCCCGATGCCGCATTGGCTCCACCTTCAAATTTGAGCCAGTCGCTCCCTGCAGTAACGGTAGCCTTCCAGCCGCCGGGACTGTCAGTAAAAACGTCTATGGCATAACTATTATTCTGGTATTGAGTTACAGCGACCTCCGATTCACCCACTCCAAGCATATATTGCCCATTGTAGACTACATCTTTGACCTTATCACGGTCATAGTGTATCAACCGGAATTTCAGGTTGGACATGACTGTATAGGATAACAACGCCTCGCTAAAACTTGCATAACCGGTTCCCAACGCCTGGGTAATGGTAATGATGTATTTATGGTTTCGCTTCAAAGGCAAATATTCCACCTGCTCTCCTGTATTTCCGGTTTTGGTGAAATCCACCCGGTAAAATGTCGATTTCCCCGTACCGATCTTTCCTTTCACAATCAGGCAAGTGGCATCCTTACGGCTCGCTTCTCCGTCTTGTCCCGCACCACCGGCATCCTCTGCCGCCAGGGATTCAAATGTATAAATCTCCCCATCGTAGGGTGTGTTACCATTTACGGAATAAAGGATTGCATCCCCTTCCGCCGTCATTTTACCGCTGTCCGCGGGGATAACCGGAGTATCTGGAGCCGGTTCGGTGGCCTGTCCGTTCGTGTTCCATGCCGGAGCAATGTATCCGGTGGTATTGTAATTGGCCAGATAAACCTCTTCGACCGTGAAATTCGAAGTGACGCTGTTATTATGGATATCGATACGCGCCAGCATACGTTTCATATTTATACCGGTTATCGGAGTCATCGAAGGATCAATTTTGGTTATTACCTTCTCCCCGTACATCGGAATCCGCGTATACCCACCAGTCGTCGAGCCGTCTGCCAGCCATTTGCCGGTCTGGATGTGAAGCATCGCTTCCATTGCCTGAACCTTGGTGGTCACTCCCTTCGTGAAGCCCGACACAATATCATCAAGTTCCTTATTCGCCACAACCACAATGCAGGTAGATGCGGTAGTGGGAGAAAGCACGGCAGAGAAACTCACAGTGGAATTGTCAGCCAAGTCCTGCGTGACTCCTGTAGCGCTGGTCCATTCCAGAAATACCGCCGGTGTTTTTGATACGTCAAAAACAAGAATATCCACCGTTTCTATTTCGTCTTCTTTCTTTGCTGTTCCCGTTCCGGTCATCGTACGCGACGATACAGACGGGAGGTTTACATCGGGAACCGTTAATGTAAACCGGATACCGTTCCCTGCCGGAGAAGGGGTCGCCCCTAATTCTTCCTGTACGCATCCGGTAAGCCATACCGTCACCAACAGAACAGACAAAAAATAACACCTTCTTATTATTGAAATCCCATATTGCATATTTCTATTTCCTTTCCTTAAACTTTGATATTGCATATTCGCCATTATGGTGCGGTCAATGTCACCGGTATTGCCAGATTATCACCATTCGTATTGGTTAGTATGAGTGTAGCCGTATCACCGGACACGGCATCGGCTCTGAAGTAGAAGTAAACTGCATCACCGCTCACGCCACTTGTTTCGAGCATTGTCTCACTATTAAGCAGAATTCTATCCGGGTCCTGTATCTGGATTATCTGCCACTCCCACGTTCCCGGATTGCCCGAAGTAAAGACAAGCTTGCGACGTCGCATATTTCCGGTTCCATTATCACTGCTGTCCAATTCTACGTTCGAGGTCAACCACTCGCCGTCTTCCCCCCACTGACTCAACTGTACATGGTGTCTCAGGTTACCGGCATTGATATAAAAACCTGTTTCCCGCTTAGTTCCGATTCCTAAATTAAATTCGGGCATCACAACCTGAATATTATACGTATACACATCTCCCAAAAGGGATGTCTGGGTCATATTAACCGTTGGCCACGTATCCATAGTACTTTTGTTTAAAGACGCACCCGGCAGATAGCCCGTATCCGGATTGGCATCATAATTCGTTTTCGCTTCTATATTGACAGTGACACCATCACCAGCCGTCTGTACTTTGGTCTGCGATAATTTGAGATAATACTGTTTGTCGAAAATCACATTCACCGGGCTTTCCGTCCATTCAAGAGGGGTGGCTGAAAGCTGATAGGTTTCGTTGGATATCGTAAGATTGTAGTTGATGTACTCGCCCGACTCCCAAGAGTGCGGGTTCTTGGCGATAATATCACTGAACAGGAATTCCCGGTCGCCAAAGTTGGTGGTGACAACGATTTTGGCGGTTGCGGAAAAAGCATCGGTCGGCAGCATGAGGAATGTATCACCCATCAAGGTGGCATCTTCGGTCACCGTTTTGTTGCCGGTGGGAGTAGAAGCGACCTTTCCGGTGGCAACATCGCTCCAGACAAACTTCGGTTTGCCGTTTTTCGTCGTGGCGGTTGGAATTTCAGCCATGACAAGCTTACCGCTTTTTCCCACATTCTGGAATTCTATTCCCTCGATAGTCACCTCATCCGGTACAGGAGCTACTTTCTTGAATGTAAAGGTAACCTTGGTCAATGTGTGGTAGAAGTGTATATTCACACCTTCAACCCATACAGGGCCCGATATAGCCGCCAGTACATCGACATGATTGGCGGCGGATGCATTCGCAGTATAATTCAGCACCATTTCTCCGGGATCAGTGAAACTCGCAGTAGGCGCATTCGCATCGCTGTAGGGATACCAGGAGAAAAACGTCATACTCGCATTCATCAATCCGGGCCAATATTGCAACGGCGAGATGGCGGCTGTCAGGTCGGCGTTAACCGTGGCGCTTGCATTAAAGTATGGTTGGGGAACGGAAGCATTGGGAGTCAGTGAGCCGTAAAGACCGAAAGTCTCTTCTTTCAGATCGGTATTCGAAGAGATTACCGCACCACGAGTGTAGACATAGCCACCTTCTCCGATACGTTGCACAACAATTAATTCCTTATCGCACGTCATCTCTTCTCTGACACACGAAAAGAGGACAGCCGAAAGGACAGCCATTGTCATAATCATTCTAATATTATTTATAGTCTTTATCATCTTACTTC
>DXOJ01000107.1:4265-11342 GCA_019412865.1 Bacteroides sp.
TCTTACTTCTTTTCCGAAATTAAAAACAATCAATGAAAGATATTACAAGTCCATATCCAGATCAATGTCTTGTCTTTCACCCCAATCTTCCACGCTTATCGTCAGTATCTGAATACCTATTTTTCCGACGCGTGCCGTTACCTGATACACGTTGTTCCGACGGATCTCCGTAAAAGGTTGCGCTGTCGGACTGCCTGTGCCGTCAACCTTCGTTACGGTTTCAATTACTTTCTCGGTTATTCCGGTGACGTCCGAAGGCCCTTTCGGGACATTAGCCATACTGATAGACAGTCGGTCGGAATAATCCGACTTGAATAGGCGTTCGGCCGTGTAGAACGAGCAAAGCAACTTCCGGTTTTCAGCTCCGGAGGCCGATGAATATGCCCAGGTTTCTGTAGTCGCAGCCGTCCAGCTATGCGTTAACAAATTGCTTTCCGACACGTCTTCCTTCACTTTTCCGTAGTTTTTTGAAGAGTCGGCGTTATCACGTGTGCCGTTGTCCACGTTTCCCATCACGAAATAACTATCGTGGGAGAAATTGTGCAAGGTGACACTGGTGCTTCCGGCAGTATATCCGGTCACCGCCCCGCCGTCTATAGCTTCAATAAAGACATCTACCCGGGCTACGGCACGTTCGATAACCATTTGCACTGTTTTGGTTTCATCCGGTGCTATGGATATATCCCGGATCACTCCTGTCATAGGCATTCCGGTCGTCGAAATGATCTGCCCGTCATTATTCAGTATGCTGGAGATATCGTAAATCATCTCTTGCAACGTCAAAAGATTGGCTATACCGTCAAGTTTGCTTGTGAGACTCTGCGGTTCGTTGGCAATCACTACGACCAGAATATCATTACTGGAAGTCACTTTGAGAAGTTGCGCATCTATATCAGTAGCTGTCTCCGGAGTACTCAACAGGATGTGTTCATTCACATCCAGCCTCACGCCACCGGGCGTGCTGCCGAATACGATAAACCGCATGGAGTTTATCTTCTCCTGTTGTTCCACATCCCTATTGTTCACCAAGTCGATGCTAAGTTGCGCCCGGGTAGTATGGGCAGGCAACTCATAAGCCACATCAGCTTCTCTACTACATGAGAACAAAAGGATGGTGGATGCCAGACAAATGATATGTAATAGCTTTTTTCTCATTCTTAAACTTCCATCCCGTGGAGCCAATAAATCCAGGTCCCCACGACAATACCAATCTGAAGGAATCCTCCTCCGGTTTTTTCAACAACTGTAAATATCAGGTTCCATTCACTCTGCCTGTCAAGATATTCCTGAAAGGGAAGTTCCGTCCCGTCGTAACGGAAAACCGGCCGGGCAATGCTCAATAGTGTCATCAGATTGTAGCTCCAGACTTCGGCTTCGGTATCCGCATCCCTTATAATAAACTTATAATCCCATCCGCTCCTGTTGAGCAAACGCATCGTATTCAGGCGTGCGGACATAACCACGTCGGATATTTCACCCGGACCTATATAGTAAGGCACATAAGTAACCGGTCCTTGTCCTGCGGGTTCGTTTTCCCAAGAATAAACCGCATTTTCCGATGCCTGAATTTCAAATGTATACTGTGTGCCATCCACTTTATTTTCCTCATGTCCCATTAACGCAAGATTAAACCGATTGGTGTCACGTATCAGGTTTACCGGATAAATTTTATGGTTGGTATTGGATGGCAGGTGGTCCACTTCCACAACTTCTCCGAAGTAAAGATGCTGAAACTCGAAATTAACAACATCTGTCTCCCGTTTCAGCGATACAATGACCTGTTGGAGGGTGGTTGTTCCCGGCACCAGTTTATTACCTGTATTGTCCGAAAGCCGGAATCTGTCAGACAGACTTCCGACGGTCAGTACTTTATAACTTCCGAAATCGAGCTCGTCGGTCAACGACATCCGGTTTCCACCAACCAGCGCAGCACCCCCGGCACTTTTGGTGAAAAGCAATTTATCATCGCTGTCGAACACAAGTACATCCACCGATTTAACCTGCGGATTAAATGCATCCGCATATTCCATATTGTAGTCGAATACAAATTCCAACCAAAGTTCGCACCGTGGCAAGTCTTCGCGTATACTGTCGCACGAAGCCATACATAGCATCGAAGCAACGATAAGGAACAGCGATTTAGTTTTTCCGCACATATCTTTTTCTTTTAGGGGCAACCCTATCGGTTTGCCATTTTATATTGTCAGAGATCTCCATTTAGTGACCTCCGGTTATTTCCTCTTTTTGGGGAGCGCTTTGCATTTCATTACATCTCGGATGCGCCGGTATATTTCAGTGCTGTTTTTGGGAAGCCTGTCACCGGCTTGTTTTTACTTTTTTCGGCGGTCTGTTCCGCACGGAATATCTATTAAAAAAAAGTACAGGGCAGGCAGTCCGCACTGCCCTGTTTTTCTTTGAAAGCAAAGAGTTTATTTAGATTTCGAAATTTGTAGTCCAGTATATCCACGGAGCAACTTTAATCTCAAAATGGAGATAAGCACCTTTCTTATCGATATCTTCTTCTTCATCCGGATCTTCGGGACCACCACCAGGATACCACGGTGTACCGTTACCATTCACCTTTGTCAGCGTAAGCGTATAATAGTTATTACGTACTACACCGTATTTTCCATACTCCATGTAAGAATTGGCTGCATTATCATGACGAATCTCATAGTAGTAATAGTTGAGACTCTTTGGATACCAATAGATGCAACCTTCTTCTTTGCACAGTTCACCGCCATTCTTAATATTGTTGGCATCAATAATAGTCTGCGTAAGAAGAGCAAAACTACCTGGATCATTGGTGGTAAGTTCAGATTTTATCTGATTATAGAATAGTTCGCATGCCGTAACCAAGAGTTTCTCCTGAGCGGTCATAGGATCCGAGTTTGTTTCTTTAAGTTTGGCAGGTGTATAAGCAGCCAGCAAGTCGGCAAAACTCTTGAAGTTTACAGAGTTAGTTCCGTTAGGAAGACGATACCAGTCATCTCCTAAAGTAAATTCACCGGACTTCCAAGGTGCATATTGTCCCTTAAGTACCAGACGTGTAGCCGCACCGAACTTCTGATATCCTGCGGCCATCGTATTCTCGATACAGTATTTGTAATTATCACCCGCAGTCGCACTTTCAGTAACCCATTCTACCTTAGGTTCGCGAGTAGTAACTTCGAGTGTATTCTTAACAATGCCTGTAAGATATTCACTTCCACCTGCAGTCGTAAAGTTCGGGTCAACTGTATAGAAGTTACTTTTGTAGAATCCTGTAGTATGAGACGACTCTGTGGTAGTCTTCTTTGCAAAAGGAAAGAACAGTGAGTTGTAGTAGTCTATAGTCCAATTTCCAAAATCAAACTGTCCAAGACTTGCATTTGTTACATCTTCAAAAGGGCCGACTTCTAATGAACCGCCAATCATAACCTCCAATTTTGCAGCAAGGCGTTCTATCTCAAGAGTAGCCGGATTACTTTTCGCTGCATTCTGAGCTTGCGCTTCCGATTTATAGTCGCTGACCAAAACAATCTTGTCCGATACATCGAGCAGACATTCATCTTCCCATGCATGATTGGCTGGATCTGAATCGGAATCATCGTAGAATCCGACATTAATCATTGCACAACCATTGGAGTGTACAACCTCCTCTACCAGATAAGCATTGTTGGGCTTAGAATTGTTCGTAGGAACTGTAATCATTGCATTGATGGTAGCATAGGTTGCAACCGCTGAAAGATTATCCAAGCGATCCTTTAATTCGAAACCCGGATTGGCAATAACAAGCAAATACTTAGTATTCGGGTCCACTTTAACCGGAGTATTCGGAGTCGTAACTCCACTATTTGTTCCGAAAGAACTTGATCCCAATACCGTAGCATACTTAGTTGCATTTTCATCCTTAGTCACTACCTTACTCGAATTGAACGTAATCAAATAGAGCTCATTAATCGCGCTTTCCGCAGGCAAAGCCGGCTGTTCCGTAGAACCTGGAGCACGTGAACCAGGCACTTTTGGATTAGTCAGACTAATTGATATGTAGGCTACATCATAACCTGCTCCCCCTTCAACCTCTGGATTTTCCTCCAGATTCTCATTTGAACAACTTGCCAATGCCACAACGGCCAGCAACGAAACTAAAATTGATTTAATCTTTAGCATAATACAAAAAATTATTAGAATTAATACATATATAATTTCTCACTTAATCAGTAAGTTTTACTTACTATTCTTTCTCATTTCGGCAGCATTAGCCTTCTTCTTGACTAATTCTTCCAGATTGCCCCTAGCTGCATCCAGACCTGACTGCTCTGCAACCTTCAAATACTTCTTCGATAATTCATAATCTCCCTTCATTAACATTAATATTCCCATAGCATTATTATATTCCGGCAAATTCTTATTCGAATTCACCATGCCCAGATAACGTTCGGCCAAAACCAAGTCATTGCGTGATAAAGCGGCAGTAGCAGCATTTATATTTGCAATTTCACTCTGCGGATACATCCGGACAGCCGTTTCGAACACATCAATAAATTCTTTTGAGCCTGTTGGATAGGTATTAGCTACCAAGAACATTTCATTCAAGCTCAAATTCTGCGGGCGCGTCTTGATAATCTCTTTCGCTTCCTCCACACTGAAATTCCTCACTTCGTAATTCACTTTACAGATAGCCACACGCAGACTTGGAAAAATATACTTCAACAAGTACCGGTAAGGCGTTCCTCCGTGAAGTTGCATCAGTTTTGTTTCTCTTCCTTTTTCAATTGGTATGTTCCTGATAATATCCAGCACTTCGTCTTTATATTCCAATTCGAATGTTTCAAGCGCCTTCTCCAGTCCGTCCCAGTTTTCACCTCCAAAGACAATGTAGTATTGGTTTCTCGGAAAATCGTATCCGTATGCCAAATAATCCCGAAGCGCCATGGCACGTCCTTCAGACAGACGTTTGTTTGCAGCCAATGTTCCTTCCGGAGAAGCATAACCGATAATATCCAGACGGTTCACTTTCACATTCGGATCGGACTTCAGCTCATCGATCATCTTGCGGATTTTAGCCAGTTCCTGAGGGTTATTCATGTATTCGGGACGAATATTGACTTTATTCACCTCGAAATCCAAAAAACATTCTGCTTGAATATCCCGTTGTTTGATTTCTTCCGCTTTCGGTTGCAGATAAGCAAACTGAGGAACCACTACGTAAGGCGTCCATACACGTTCCAATGTCACTTTGCCAAATTCCTCTATGTTCATCAATGCCGTTTCGCCGCAACCACATTCATCACGCTGCACGTCCAGACGGGCATCCTTCATCCATGATTCGAACGGAACCAGATATTGATACCGAATCGTATCATTTCTTAGTTTTCCAGCTTTTTCCACTATATATGGCTTCTCGTAGTTTCTCTTCTCTTTGGCACTCATCAACGCAAGCTCACGCTCATACGCCAGATACTCGTCACGACCTTTAATAGAAACTTTCGGAAGATTTTGAGTGCGTCCGAGAGTCACCAGCTGCGGAATAAAATCCATTCCCCGGGCAGATTTCACTTTCACATTATTCAAAACAAAATCTATGTTGACATGAATAAAATCACCTTTCTGTTCCAACCGCACCAGATTCACAGTAATGCCACCTTCGTAAGAGCGGGATTGAGCCATAGCTGTGTTTATATTCAGGCTGCAAACCACCAACATACACACAAGGAAACCTATTTTTCTTATTATCATACTCCTTATTATTTAATTACATAAATAAGTGACACACTTGCTTTAGTAGGGCCAAAATAGTTTTTGCTGCTTTCCTTTAGTCTCGTACCACAAGTAGCGCAAGGATACTTGTCATATACAATGTGCACATATCCCACTCCAACAGACGTTTCTATACTCCAGCGTTTTTTCAGAATCCACGAATATCCTACGGAAAAGCCACCACCATAAAAATATCCCTGATAACGTGTATGCTGCATATTGTCACTGATAAAAGACCAGTCGGGCCATCCTCCTACATTGAAATCGGCATAATGTCCATGCATTCCGACAAACATACGCCGAAAACTCTCGCAAAACCAGTAACGGACTTCGGGTTGTATTCCCCAATGACGGAGACGTTTGCCGTCGGAAAGTTTCCACGGATTATAATTGACCGGAATGTCCAGCGTCCATTTACGCGTCAGTCCGATCTCCAGCCCCAGATTCATGGTAGTAGTAGCGTCATACAGCAGATTGCTTTTCAGCGCAACCTTCTGGGCATGACCCTCGGAAATAGCACATCCGAGCATGAATAATATGAGTATAGCAACTTTCTTCATTTATATCACATTTACTGTTGTTTATTGCCCTAATTGAGTAACATCTATTTTTATGCGTTGCACATTACTGATGCCCGTTTTAACGGAAGACACCATTGTTGTGAGATGTACGATTCCATTTCTGGAATCCGCCTCTATATTGGGCAATACCTTAATATATATCTTACCATCTTCAACGATAATGCGTTCTTCCCCTGTATGTTCCTCCGGCATTACGGAAGAATATAGGCGGATCCAATTTTTAGCACTTTCATCCACTTCGCCCGTAAGGCAGAAATAATTGATTTCATACACCTCCGAATTTGAATTTTCAGTAGGCATGAACTGAAGCATACTTCCTGTAGCAGGAACAGCTTTCTTTTGTCTAATATGAATTTCTTTTTCCAAATTTCCTGTTTTTAATGTTATATACACATTATCTATCACCTATTCCTCTTTGTCCTTCTTCATACCACATCAGCCAGTCAGAGCCCCCAACTGTTACCGGTGTTATCACCAGACCAATGGAAGTGACTATTGGTATCTTGTAATAAGAGTCTTGATTGTTGTAAGTCCCTTGAATGTTCGAACAGGTGTTGTTCAGAGGGCCGGACTCATACATAATATAATTCACAAGGATAGTTTCTTGAGTGTCACTATAAGATAGAGAGCCAAGCAAAGGATTGCTCAACGGTTTAGTCAACAACCCGGCATATATATCCGCACAAGTTGTCACCTCCGGCGTTAATTGGATGAGAATGCCAGTCACATTCAACTCCTGCACACACCCCACCAC
>DXOJ01000108.1 GCA_019412865.1 Bacteroides sp.
ATATATAGATTAGTAAGTGATTTAGTAACCCGGATTCTGCTTCAGATTAGGATTCAAGTTAATCTGATGTTGCGGAATGGGATACAAGTAATGCCGTGAAGAGAGTGAGCTATCCGATTTCTTGGAAAGAAGTACGCACGACAGTTCACCATGTCCCGTCTCTATTTTCAACTCACCATTCACATAAGCGCTGGAGTTGTAAGTAGAAAGATTGTTACCGTTGGCATCCCTGAATGTAGTGGCATAACCCACTCCACCCAATACTCTGCCACAACGGGGTTGGTTCAGTTCTTTTCCCAGTGTTCCCCAACGCTTCAAATCGTCGAAACGGAAACCTTCCATATAAAGCTCTACTGCCCGTTCACGACGGATTTCGTCCATCATCACTTCTTCATGTGATTTCGTAGAACCGGTGAGTGTAATAATCTGATCTACCAAAGCATTTGTGAGCGAAGCCACATTGGCACGTCTGCGGAGATTATTTACAGAAGCATCCAGTTGAGTATCTTCTATTTTATTATAACGTGTCATTACTGCTTCGGCATAGTTCAGATAGACCTCTGCCAGACGAAGTATTGAGTAATTGGCAGATTCTTCACGCTCTTGGGCAGGCTTATAAGTGATAAATTTCATGTTTCCATAACCGGAAGTTCCATTCAAAGTCATATTATCCGCACTCTTTCCTACATAAGCTTCCATGCGGTAATCACGGTTTTTATATTCAGCAGTCGGAGTATGATAACCACCGAATTGCTCATTGTTTTCACAGACCGGCAATCCATTTTTACAAAGGAACATATCCATTAACTTTCTGCTTGGATAAACATACGCCATATTCAGATTTAGCTGAAACTTACCGGGAGCTGCATCACGGTCGAATACAGAATAAACGATAAATTCCTTATTCGTTTCTCTGCCATAACCACCGGGATTGCTTTCCGCATCTTCAATACAGAAGAGGTAACGGTTACTCATGTTATTCATTCTCGTATCACTGTTATAGTTCCACAGAGAATAAGCCTGATCTTTCATCACTTCTTCCGACAAGGTAATACATTCTTCGAGGAATGCGTTCACTTGGTCGGATGCCGGCCCTGCCGAACCTTCAAAATCAGCTTTTGTTCCCACATTCTTACGCCATGTAGCCTCGTATAGCAATACACGTGCTTTGAAAGCTTTCGCTCCCTGCTTACTGATGTGTCCTTTGTCTGAAGAAGCGATATTCTGCTCAATGGGCAGCTTATCAATAGCCTGCTGAAGATCGGAAAGAATCAGGTCTACCACCTCATAACGACTATTACGAGGATAATATAGTTCAGGAGATTCCGTATCAAGAGACTTAGTCAGGATAGGTACTCCTCCAAAATATTGTAACAGATAGAAATAATTGTAGGCACGGAAGAAATACGCTTCACCGATATACTGTGTAAGTGCCGATTGGTCACCTGCATAGGTTGCCGCTTTCTCCAACAACATATTGTCTGCCCGAATATTACCGTAAAGACTTGTCCAACGACTATCATCATATCCTACGTTGATGGTTCCATGACCAATATTCCACTGATTGGACGGATTCGTTATAAGGTCAGACTGGATGTCCATGTGGTCAAGGATACTCGAACGCCAGCCGATCAATTGAGAATATAAACCGTTGGCATACTCACGGAAATGCTCCGGCGTTTTGAAATAAACCGCGTCTGTCTTTGAGTCCAGCGGATCTAAATTAAGAAATGAGTCCTGACAGGCATTGAGTCCCAGCAAACAACTACATGCCAATATATATATTATTTTCTTCATACTGTCTTCTTTTTATCGATTAGTTCATACATAC
>DXOJ01000109.1 GCA_019412865.1 Bacteroides sp.
TGTTGCTGCTAAGCGTTCAGAACGTGATGCTTCTGAAGGTTGCGTTTTGGCTAAAACTACCGGTGACCGTGCTGTTATCGTTGCTTTGAAGTGTGAAACTGACTTTGTGGCTCAGAATGCTGATTTCGTGAAACTGACTCAGGATATTCTTGATCTTGCTGTGGCTAATAAATGCGCTACTTTGGACGAAGTAAAAGCATTGCCGATGGGTAACGGTACTGTACAGGATGCAGTGACTGACCGTAGCGGTATCACAGGTGAGAAAATGGAACTGGATGGTTACATGACTGTAGAAGGTGTATGCACTGCTGTTTACAATCACATGAACAGAAATGGTCTTTGCACGATTGTTGCTTTCAACAAGGAAGTGAACGAGCAGTTGGCTAAGCAAATAGCTATGCAGATTGCTGCCATGAACCCGATTGCTATTGATGAAGATGGCGTTTCTGAAGAAGTAAAACAGAAAGAAATTGAAGTTGCTATTGAGAAGACAAAAGCAGAACAGGTACAGAAAGCTGTAGAAGCTGCTCTGAAGAAAGCTAACATCAACCCGGCTCATGTGGACAGCGAAGAACACATGGATAGCAACATGGCTAAAGGATGGATTACAGCTGAAGATGTAGCTAAAGCAAAAGAAATCATTGCTACTGTTTCTGCAGAGAAGGCTGCACACCTGCCTGAACAAATGATTCAGAACATCGCGAAAGGTCGTCTGGGTAAGTTCTTGAAAGAAGTTTGCTTATTGAACCAGGAAGATATCATGGACGGTAAGAAAACTGTAAGAGAAGTGTTGGCTGCTGCTGACCCTGAACTGAAGATTGTTGATTTCAAGCGTTTCACTTTGAAAGCTGAATAATCAATCAGATTCAAATTCTATGATGTGTCCTTAAAAACGGAACACGTTAACTTAATAGAGGTATTCATTAAGACTCTCTATTTGAAGATACAAGAAAGGCAACTAATTTATAACGAGTTAGTTGCCTTTTCTTTTGATTTGATCTTATCTTATCATTCCTTTCCTCAAGAAACTGCCATGTATAACATGAGGCACATTCTTGGGGAGGATTATTTCAATGCTTTGTCTATTTCCTTCATCAGCTTGTCCATTTCTTCTTTTTTATAACCGACAGTGGCGGATATCACTTTCCCTTCTTTGTTGATTAAGTAACTTCTGGGAATGTATTGACTGGCAAACTTACCTGTGACTTCCCGTTTCGGGTCCGGGTAGAGAGGAAATGTAAACCCTTTGCGCTTGTTGTATTCCGTTAATTGGTCGTCGGTATGTTCGCGTCCGATTACTAACATGCAGAAATCTTTGTTGTCCTTATATTTAGGCCAGAGTGTTTTTTGAACTTCAGCCAGTTCGCTTTGGCAAGGACCACACCAAGTAGCGAAAATATTGATTAATACAACTTTCCCTTTCAGGTCCTCGGAGTTTACAGTACCGTTCACTGTTGAATGAAGGGTGAAAGCAGGCATACTATCGCCTACCTTGACGATATCAGCATTGTTGTCTTGTGCAAATGACAACAGTGAGAATAACGCTGCTGCACAGAATAATGTTACTTTTCTCATATCTTTAAAATTTCTAGTTACAAAATGCTATTTAGTTTAACCTCCTATACCTTTTGTTTTAGAGTATCCTTCTTTAATGAGCAGCTCTATGATTTTGGTTTTGAAATCTCCTTGTACCAGAATCTCTCCGTCTTTAGCCGATCCGCCTACTCCGCATTTGCTTTTCAGTAGCTTACCCAGCTCTTTCAAGTCGTTTTCCGTACCTATAAATCCGGTAATTAATGTGACCACTTTACCGCCCCGGTTCTTTTTGTCAATGGAAACTCGCAGGTTTTGTTTGTTTTTGTCGAGAGTAACTTGCTCTTCATCGTTATCCATTTCATAGCCGAAGTCCGGATTCGTGGAATATACTACGTTTAATCTATCTTTCCAATCATTATTTTTCACACTCGTCATTTTTAATCCTTTTCAAAAGTATTAAACTTATGGAAAGGAGCAAAATTTGCACCTCTTTTTATCGTTTTGTTTAATCTCTATTAAGGTTTTCAGTTATAGGGTTGTCAGTCTCAAAAAAGATTGTACTTTTGCAAAATACCAAATTAAGTAAGAAGTATGAGCACATCTATACGAAAAGAGGCGGATAAAGTGCCGGAGCCTACCTTGCGCAGACTTCCCTGGTATCTGTCCAACATAAAACTAATGAAAGAAAAAGGAGAACAGTACGTCTCTTCTACACAAATCTCTAAAGAAATAAATATTGACGCTTCTCAAATCGCCAAGGATTTATCTTACGTCAATATCTCCGGGCGCACGAGAGTAGGGTATAACATTGATGCGCTGATTGAAGTGTTGGAGAGTTTTCTTGGATTTACCAATATGCACAAAGCCTTCTTGTTTGGTGTAGGTAGCCTGGGGGCTGCTTTGCTTCGGGATTCAGGTTTGCATCATTTCGGGTTGGAGATTGTGGCAGCTTTTGATGTGAATCCGGAATTGGTGGGAAAAGACCTGAATGGTATTCCTATTTTTCACTCCGATGATTTTGAGGCAAAGATGAAAGAATACGATGTAAATATCGGTGTGTTAACCGTGCCTATTAATATTGCTCAGGAAATTACAGATAAGATGGTAGACGGAGGCATAAAAGCCGTATGGAACTTTACTCCTTTCCGAATCCGTGTACCCGAGAATATAGTGGTGCAGAATACGTCTCTATATGCTCATTTGGCTGTTATGTTTAACCGATTGAATTTTAACGAGAAATAATGAAGATTATTGCAGTAGGAATGAACTACGCCCAGCATAACAAAGAACTGGGACATACACAAGTAAATACGGAGCCGGTGATTTTTATGAAGCCTGATTCTGCTATTCTGAAGGATGGCAAACCGTTTTTCATTCCCGACTTTTCTAAAGAGATACATTATGAAACGGAGCTGGTGGTTCGTATCAATCGATTGGGAAAAAATATAGCTCCCCGCTTTGCTAACCGTTATTATGATGCAGTGACTGTAGGGATCGACTTTACGGCTCGTGACCTTCAGCGAAAGTTCCGTGAGCAGGGTAATCCCTGGGAGCTTTGCAAAGGTTTTGATTCGTCGGCTGCTATTGGAACTTTTGTTCCGGTGGAGCACTATAAGGATATTCAGAATCTTGACTTTCATTTGTTGATCGACGGTAAGGAAGTGCAGCGCGGTTGTACGGCAGATATGCTTTTCAAGATAGATGATATAATCGCTTATGTAAGCCAGTTTGTAACTTTGAAAATTGGTGACTTGCTCTTTACTGGGACTCCTGTAGGGGTAGGTCCTGTTAGTATCGGACAGCGTTTGCAAGGTTATCTGGAGGGAGAAAAACTGCTGGATTTCTATATTCGTTGATCTTTTTTTATTCATTAGTACTCATTTGTTATATAAAATATGAAGATAAGAGTAGGCTTTGGTTTCGACGTACATCAGTTGGTCGAAGGTCGTGAGTTATGGCTGGGTGGCATTCTTTTGGAACACACAAAAGGATTGCTGGGGCATTCGGATGCTGATGTATTATTGCATGCTGTTTGCGATGCTCTGTTGGGGGCGGCGAATATGCGTGATATTGGCTATCATTTCCCCGATACGGCAGGAGAATTTAAGAATATAGATAGCAAGATACTGCTGAAAAAAACAGTGGAGTTGATTGCTACCAAAGGATATAAAGTGGGCAATATCGATGCAACTATTTGTGCCGAACGCCCGAAGTTAAAAGCGCACATCCCTTTGATGCAGGAGACGATGGCAACTGTTATGGGGATTGATATGGATGATATTTCCATTAAGGCGACTACTACCGAGAAACTCGGTTTTACAGGTCGTGAAGAAGGTATATCGGCTTATGCTACTGTGCTGATAGAGAAGATTTCTTAACCCCCTAAAACAAATAATTATGATTCGTCTTTTTAAAATTTACTTAACACTTGCCTCCTTATTGGTAACGACTTTTTGTATGGCTCAAAAGAGTGAACTGAAATTTAGCAAAGATGGTAAATTCAAGATTGTACAATTTACCGATGTGCATTTTAAATATGGAAATCGGGCTTCAGATATAGCTCTGGAACGTATTAATCAGGTGCTTGATGACGAACGTCCGGATTTGGTGATATTTACCGGTGACGTTGTTTATTCTGCTCCGGCGGATTCAGGAATGTTGCAGGTACTGGAACCGGTAGTTAAACGTAAACTGCCTTTTGTGGTTACTTTTGGTAACCATGACAATGAACAGGGAATGACACGGGAACAGTTATATGATATCATCCGTCAAGTTCCCGGCAATTTATTGCCTGATCGCGGAACAGTTTTGTCGCCGGATTATGTGTTGACAGTGAAATCGTCTTCCAATCTAAAGAAGGATGCTGCTTTGCTATATTGCATGGATTCTCACTCTTATTCTCCTTTGAAAGATGTGAAGGGGTATGCATGGCTTACATTCGACCAGATAAATTGGTATCGTCAACAGAGTGCGGCTTATAAAGTGCAAAACGGCGGACAGCCTCTGCCGGCTCTTGCTTTTTTCCATATTCCTCTTCCTGAATACAATGAAGCTGCCCGTAGCGAAAATGCAATTCTTCGTGGAACTCGTATGGAGGAAGCCTGTGCGCCTAAATTGAATACAGGAATGTTTGCAGCGATGAAAGAAGCTGGTGATGTGATGGGTATGTTTGTAGGACACGACCATGATAATGATTATGCAGTGATGTGGAAAGATATCCTTCTGGCTTATGGACGCTTTACCGGTGGAAATACGGAATATAACCATTTGCCGAATGGTGCGCGTATCATCGTATTGGATGAGGGTGCCCGTACATTCACATCCTGGATTCGTCAGAAAGACGGTGTGGTGGATAAAATCTCTTATCCGGCAAGTTTTGTCAAAGACGATTGGACTAAACGTTGAGGCTTGCGAACTTCACATGGCTAAGGCGCGTGTATTTTGAACCATAGCTTTCGTATCGGCGCGATACTTTCGCCGATGCAACGTAGATAATATCTCCCAGTCGGTATTCATGTTCTATCCCGGATAGAGTGCATGAAACCGCACTGGGATTTTTTGATGGAATACTCATGGTGACTAAATTTCCACTGGCATCGGTCAAAGTCAGTACCTGCTTGACAAAAAACTGTGGGGTAGTGCCGTTCACTCTTGTTTTGTACGGATCGTCTTCCAATCTTACCCGGGTGACTTTTAATTTTAAGTCTGTCAGCTTTTCTCCTAATTCTCCCAGATAACGGCTGGATGAACGCTTCTCCCTCGATTTTCTTATCATTATATCCAGGTGTATGGAATGATAAGCTTGTGCTATTTTGACGAAACGTTCCTGTTTCGGTATTTTGGGAATGAATTTGTATGCTACCCAACTTAGGTAGGCGGGATCTATTTTGAGGATTTCATGTAGAAAATGTCCCCGGTATTTTCCGAAGAAGATAAGATCGTCACCATTACTCTGCATTCTTTTCTCATTGTAATCTACCAGGATGATGCAACGCTTCGAATAATAAAACATCGTGCTGGCCATCCGCAGGGATTCGTTGATGTCTGGTGACAGGTCATGTATATAAAGAATGGATTGCTTTTCGGGCAGGGGAGAGTACAGCCAAAGGGAATAATTTGGTTTCCCCGGTCGGGGCAACACCACCAGGTAGACTCCTACCTCTTTAAAAGAGGCTCTGCCTCGGTTGTACTCATTCAATTTGGCATACAATAAGGCTTGCTCGTTTTCGGAAATGCCCGGTAATCTGGGGTTAGCCATAATTGTTCTCGCTTTTGGTATATTTCAAATATAAGGATTTTCTTTCAGAAAAGCAACTTTTCTCTTTGAAATCTCGTACATTTGTATCCATGTAAATTTTCAAAATTCGAATGAAAGAACGAAATAAGAGAGTATTGGTAGGTATGAGTGGTGGCATAGACAGCACCGCTACTTGCTTGATGCTGCAGGAACAAGGATACGAGATTGTAGGGGTTACCATGCGCGTATGGGGAGATGAACCACAGGATGCCAGGGAGTTGGCTGAACGGATGGGGATCGAACATTATGTAGCAGATGAACGTATTCCTTTTAAAGAAACCATCGTAAAAAACTTCATAGACGAATATAAGCAGGGGCGTACACCGAATCCGTGCGTGATGTGTAATCCGTTGTTTAAGTTCCGTGTTTTGACGGAGTGGGCGGATAAATTGAATTGTGCATGGGTGGCTACCGGACATTATTCACGATTGGAAGAGAAAAACGGAAATATTTATATAGTAGCCGGAGACGATGATAAGAAAGACCAGTCGTATTTTCTCTGGAGATTGGGGCAGGATGTGCTGAAACGTTGTATTTTCCCATTGGGAGATTATACGAAGGTGAAGGTTCGTGAGTATCTTGCAGAGAAAGGATATGAAGCAAAGTCGAAAGAAGGAGAAAGTATGGAAGTCTGCTTTATCAAGGGGAATTACCGTGATTTTCTTCGTGAGCAGTGCCCCGAACTGGATAGTGAAATTGGACCGGGATGGTTTGTCAACTCTGAAGGAGTGAAGCTTGGGAAGCATAAAGGAGCACCTTATTATACGATTGGGCAACGAAAAGGATTGGAGATCGCTTTAGGAAAGCCTGCTTATGTGTTGAAAATCAATCCGCAGAAAAATACGGTGATGCTTGGAAATGCCGACCAACTGGAAACTGAATACATGTTGGCGGAGCAGGATAAAATGGTGGATGAACGGGAATTGTTCGGATGTGAGAATCTGACGGTACGGATTCGTTATCGGAGTCGTCCGATTCCCTGCCGGGTGAAAAGATTGGAAGACGGACGTTTGTTGATACGTTTCCTTGAAATAGCTTCGGCCATTGCTCCCGGACAATCAGCTGTGTTTTATGATGGAAAACGGGTGCTGGGAGGAGCTTTCATTGCTTCCCAAAGAGGAATCGGGCTGGTGATTATGGAAAATGAAGAATTATGATTGATTAAAATAGAAAGATAACTTATGAAGAAGTTTATAGTATTGATTCTCGCTTTAAATATGTATTTGGGTGTGTTTGCCCAGTTTACTCCGGGAGATACCTTAAAATATCGAATTAGTCTGAAAGACAAGGCGGCTACTGACTATTCCTTGCAGAAACCGGAAAAATATTTGTCTATAAAATCTATAGAACGGCGAAAGAAACAAGGATTACCCATTGATTCCACCGATTTGCCGGTCTGCAAGAAATATGTAGATGCTATACGGAAGACGGGGGTTCATGTACTTGTGACGGGGAAATGGGATAATTTTGTTACTGTTTCTTGTAATGATAGTACTCTGATTGACGAAATAGCAAAGTTACCTTTTGTACATTCCACGGAAAGAGTGTGGAAAGGTATCACACAAAGAGTCTTTCAAAGAGATTCGCTAATAAATAAACCGGTACGTACCGATAGCCTTTACGGTCCTGCAATAACACAGGCGGCAATGAGTCGTGTTGATCTTCTGCATGATGCGGGCTTTAAGGGACAGGGAATGACCATTGCCGTGATTGATGCCGGATTCCATAATGTAGATAAGATTGATGCCATGAAAAATATCCATATTCTCGGGGTGCGTGACTTTGTGAATCCGGAGGCAGATATTTATGCGGAAAGCAGTCATGGAATGTCTGTATTGTCCTGTATGGCCATGAATCAGCCGCATGTGATGATTGGTACAGCTCCTGAAGCTTCTTATTGGTTGTTGCGTAGCGAGGACGAATATTCGGAGAATCTGGTAGAACAGGATTACTGGGCGGCAGCCATTGAGTTTGCGGATAGTGTAGGAGTGGATTTGGTGAATACATCGCTTGGATATTACTCATTTGATGATCCTGCGAAGAATTATAGATATCGTGACTTGAATGGTCATTATGCGTTGATGTCTCGTGAAGCTGCGAAGGCAGCCGATAAAGGAATGGTCGTTGTTTGTAGCGCTGGAAATTCGGGTGCAGGTTCGTGGAAGAAGATTACTCCTCCGGGAGACGCAGAGAATATAATAACGGTAGGAGCTGTAAATAAAAGGGGAGAATTGGCGCCGTTTTCTTCTGTTGGAAATACGGCTGACGGACGTGTGAAACCGGATGTAGTGGCTGTCGGTCTGAATTCGGATGTGATGGGAACGGATGGTAATCTTCGCCGTGCCAACGGAACTTCTTTTTCTTCTCCGATTATGTGCGGTATGATAGCTTGTCTGTGGCAGGCTTGTCCGAAGCTGACAGCGAAGCAGATTATTGATTTGGTACGTCAATCGGGGGATAGAGCCGATTTCCCGGATAACATATATGGATATGGTATTCCCGATTTGTGGAAGGCTTATCTAAACTTTTCTTCCAAGGAGAAATAAGGTGACTGTTGTATGATAAACGCTATGAATAAGTCCAAGCAATCTGACTCACCCTCTTTGGGAGAGGGTGGGGAGAGGCTTTCTCTTTTAGAACTGAATGCACTCGTGCGCCGTAGTCTGGAGCAATGCCTGCCCGATGAATATTGGATACAGGCAGAGTTGAGCGATGTCCGTTCCAATACGACAGGGCATTGTTATCTGGAATTCGTGCAGAAAGATCCTCGCAGCAACAATCTCGTAGCCAAGGCACGCGGTATGATTTGGAATAATATCTACCGCTTGTTGAAACCTTATTTTGAGGAAACCACAGGGCAGCTATTTACTTCCGGCATTAAGGTGTTGGTGAAAGTAACAGTTCAGTTTCATGAGCTATACGGTTATAGTCTGACGGTACTTGATATTGATCCTGCTTATACATTGGGAGATATGGCTCGTCGCCGTCGGGAAATATTATTGCAGTTGGAAGAGGAGGGAGTGTTGACGCTGAATAAAGAGCTTGAGATACCGATTCTTCCCCAGCGTATTGCTGTCATTTCTTCGGCTACTGCGGCCGGATATGGAGATTTCTGTCATCAGTTGCAGCACAATTCGGGCGGGTTCTTTTTCTATACGGAGCTTTTTCCGGCTTTAATGCAGGGAAATCAGGTGGAGGAATCCGTGTTGGCTGCTTTGGATCGTATTAATGCCCGCATCAATGAATTTGACGTAGTAGTCATCATTCGTGGCGGTGGAGCTACTTCCGATTTGTCCGGCTTTGATACTTATCTATTGGCAGCTGCATGTGCGCAATTTCCATTACCTATTATTACCGGTATTGGGCATGAACGCGATGATACAGTGCTTGATTCCGTGGCTCATACCCGGGTGAAAACTCCTACGGCTGCTGCCGAACTCCTGATTCACCAGGTAGCGGAAGTCGCGGAGCATCTGGAAGAATTATCTATGCGGATTCAACAGGGAGCTTATATGCTTCTTGATCTGGAACGACGAAGGTTGGAAACTCTCCAAACCCGTATTCCCAATCTTGTTCATCGCAAACTTGCGGACGCCCGTTTTTCTTTGCTGGCAGCAAAGAAAGATTTGTCACAGGTGACGAAAGCATTGGTGGCCCGTCAATCTCACCGGTTGGAACTTTTGCAACAACGAATAGCGGACGCTTCTCCGGATAAACTCTTGAGTCGGGGATATAGTATTACGATAAAGGATGGGAAAGCGGTGACGGATGCTTCTTCACTGAAGCCGGGAGACCATTTGATAACCCGGCTATCGAAAGGAGAAGTTCGATCGGTGGTAGAAAAGTAACTATCCGCCAAACGTGTATTTGTAAAAACATTCATCATTAACCATTAAATATCAATCATCGTGGCAGCAAAAAAAGAAACATATTCCCAAGCGATGGAACGTCTTGAAAAGATCGTTCGCCAGATAGATAACAACGAACTGGATATCGACATTTTGAGTGAGAAAATAAAAGAAGCGAATGAAATTATTGCCTTTTGCAAGGATAAACTGACAAAAGCCGACCGGGAAGTCGAAAAATTATTGCAAGAAAAGAGGCAATCTGAAGAATAAAAGTTATTTTTGCGTTTCAATGCATAGAAAATAAACTAATACATAACAATATGAAAGAAATAGACTGGGCGAATCTGTCGTTCGGATATATGAAGACAGATTACAATGTGAGAATCAATTTCCGTAATGGTGCATGGGGAGAACTGGAGGTAAGCAGTGAAGAACACCTTAATTTGCACATGGCGGCAACCTGTTTACATTATGGTCAGGAAGCCTTTGAAGGGCTGAAAGCATTCCGTGGAAAAGATGGAAAAGTTCGTATTTTCCGTTTGGAAGAAAATGCTGCCCGTTTGCAATCTACTTGCCAGGGAATTCTGATGGCAGAACTTCCGACAGAACGGTTCAAAGAAGCAATCCTGAAAGTGGTGAAGCTGAATGAACGTTTTATTCCTCCTTATGAAACCGGTGCTTCTCTTTACATTCGTCCGTTGTTGATCGGAACAAGTGCCCAGGTAGGCGTGCATCCTGCAGAAGAGTATATGTTTGTGGTATTCGTAACTCCGGTAGGACCGTACTTCAAAGGTGGTTTCTCTACCAATCCGTACGTTATCATTCGTGAGTTTGACCGTGCTGCTCCTCATGGAACAGGTATTTATAAAGTGGGTGGTAACTATGCAGCCAGTCTCCGTGCTAACAAGAAAGCACACGATTTGGGCTATTCCTGTGAGTTCTATCTCGATGCGAAAGAAAAGAAATATATTGATGAATGTGGTGCTGCCAACTTCTTCGGTATTAAGGATAATACATATATCACTCCGAAATCATCTTCTATTTTGCCTTCTATTACCAATAAGAGCTTGATGCAGTTGGCAGAGGATATGGGTATCAAGGTAGAACGCCGTCCGATACCGGAAGAAGAACTGGAAACATTTGAGGAAGCAGGTGCTTGTGGTACTGCTGCAGTAATCAGCCCGATTCAACGTATTGATGATTTGGAAAATGGAAAATCTTATGTGATCTCTAAAGATGGTAAGCCGGGACCAATCTGTACAAAATTGTATAATAAGCTCCGTGGAATTCAGTATGGTGACGAACCGGATACGCATGGCTGGGTGACAATTGTGGAATAACTGTATATTATGAAATAACACATTTGTCAATTAATATTATTCACTATGTTAAAACAAAATTCAGAACTACGTGCCCAGGCGCGTGAGGCACTTCGAGGCAAGTGGCCTATGGCAGCCGTTGCTGCACTTATTTATTCAGCAATTGTCGGTGGATTATCTGCTATCCCTATGATTGGAAGTTTATGTTCCTTGTTTGTCGGACTTCCGGTTGCATACGGTTTTACTATTGTAATGCTTGGTGTATGTAGAGGCAAAGAGATTGACTTTGGTGTTTTGTTCGAAGGTTTCCAGGATTATGGACGTATTTTTGTAACTATGTTGCTTCAGGCTGTCTATACAGCTTTGTGGTCACTGTTGCTGGTTATACCGGGTATCATTAAGTCTTATTCTTATGCAATGACATCCTTTATTTTGAAAGATGAACCGGAAATGAAAAACAATGCAGCTATTGAGAAAAGTATGGCTATGATGGAAGGAAACAAGATGAAATTGTTCATGCTTGATCTAAGCTTCATTGGCTGGGCTATCCTTTGTATTTTCACTTTGGGTATTGGACTTCTTTTCCTGCAACCGTATGTTGCTATTTCCCGTGCTGCTTTCTATGAAGATTTGAAAGCACAACAAGGTGGAAATGTAGAGGTAAACGTTGAAGTGAATGTTGAGATTTGATAAGACGAATCATTCAGTACTATAGAAGAATGGAGCATGGAGAAATCTGTGCTCCATTTCTTTTTGTCGGTTGCATCAAAATCAGTACCTTTGCGACCTAATCAGGATTGATATGGGAAAGAATAAATTAGAAAAGTTTGCCGATATGGCGAGTTATCCACACGTGTTCGAATATCCTTATTCGGCGGTAGATAACGTGCCTTTTGACATGAAAGGGAAATGGCATAAGGAGTTTTTTAAAAACGATCATCCGATTGTGCTCGAGCTGGGTTGCGGACGTGGTGAGTATACCGTCGGCCTGGGTAAGATGTTCCCCGAAAAGAACTTTATAGCAGTGGATATAAAAGGTGCCCGTATGTGGACAGGAGCAACGGAGTCATTACAGGACGGAATGAAGAATGTCGCTTTCCTGCGTACCAATATTGAAATCATCGAGCGTTTTTTTGCCGAAGGAGAAGTGAGTGAAATATGGCTAACCTTCTCTGATCCGCAAATGAAGAAAGCAACCAAGCGACTGACCTCTACCTATTTTATGGAAAGGTATCGCAAATTCTTGCAACCGAATGGTATTATCCACCTGAAAACGGACAGCAACTTTATGTTTACCTATACAAAATACATGATTGAGGCAAACAAACTTCCGGTTGAGTTTATGACTGAAGATCTATATCATTCTGATCTGGTAGATAATATTCTCGGTATTAAAACCTATTATGAACAACAATGGCTGGATCGTGGTTTAGATATTAAGTATATCAAATTTCGGCTTCCGCAGGAAGGTAAACTGCAAGAGCCGGATGTAGAAATAGAGCTTGATCCCTATCGTAGCTACAATCGCAGCAAGCGTAGCGGTCTAAGCACAAGCAAATAGCTTGCCGGGACAATCATCCTAAAGTGAACCGGCAGCCACCTGAACAGTGACTTTAAATTGTAAATTGTAAATCGTCAAATAGTAAATAAAATGACTCTCTATCCTAAATTGATATTGGATGCATTGGCAACGGTGCGTTATCCCGGTACGGGAAAGAATTTGGTGGAAGCGGAGATGGTTGCCGATAATCTCCGTATTGATGGTATGACTGTCAGCTTTTCATTGATCTTTGAGAAACCGACTGATCCATTTATGAAATCAATGTTGAAAGCTGCGGAAACAGCTATTCATACGTATGTTTCTCCTGATGTGCAGGTAACAATCACAGCAGAGAGTAAGCAAGCCGCTCGTCCGGAAGTTGGCAAGCTCCTTCCACAAGTGAAGAATATAGTGGGTATATCTTCCGGTAAAGGTGGAGTAGGTAAGTCTACGGTGTCTGCGAACTTGGCAGTTGCTTTGGCTAAATTAGGCTATAAGGTTGGTTTGCTCGATGCTGATATTTTCGGTCCTTCCATGCCTAAGATGTTTCAGGTGGAGGATGCACGCCCCTATGCTGAACGTATAGATGGTCGTGACATGATTATTCCGGTAGAGAAGTATGGCGTGAAATTATTGTCTATCGGTTTCTTTGTCGATCCGGATCAGGCAACTTTGTGGCGTGGCGGAATGGCAAGTAATGCGTTGAAACAGTTGATAGCTGATGCAGCCTGGGGAGATTTGGATTATTTCCTGATAGACCTTCCTCCCGGAACCAGTGACATTCATTTGACGGTTGTTCAAACATTGGCCATGACAGGAGCGATTGTTGTCAGCACTCCGCAAGCGGTTGCTTTGGCAGATGCCCGTAAGGGAATCAATATGTTCACCAACGATAAGGTAAATGTACCTATTCTCGGTTTGGTTGAGAATATGGCTTGGTTTACTCCCGCTGAACTACCCGAGAATAAATACTATATCTTTGGTAAAGAAGGTGCCAAGAAACTGGCTGAAGAAATGAATGTTCCTTTGTTGGGGCAGATTCCTATCGTGCAAAGCATCTGTGAAGGAGGAGATAATGGTACTCCCGTTGCGTTGGATGAAGACTCCGTGACCGGACGCGCTTTCTTATCCCTGGCTGCCAGTGTTGTTCGTCAGGTAGATCGCCGGAATGTAGAGATGGCTCCGACTCAAATCGTGGAAATGCATAAATAAATGGAATCTGGAGTTGGATAGCTTTGCAGTAAGTTATCCATAGGATATAGAGCGAGCCTCTGTAGTCTTTTCAAAGACTATGGAGGCTCGTTTATTTATTAGGATCATATAGAATCCGTTGTTGGCGGATTCTCTTCTACAAAATAGTGACGCTATCCAATATAAATAGTGACGGTATATGACAACGATACCGTCACTATCCTAAGCATATACCGTCACTATTTTTTTCTATATCAATCAGGAGTCTTGCGTTTATTTATGGCGTATATCAACAACGATTTCTGCTTGATCTATTTTTTACGTTTGAATTATTTATTCAAAGCTTTCATAAGTTCTTTTTTCATGGTGTCTACTCCGGGAAATCCAGTTTGTTTGAAGGTGATATTACCCTCCGGATCAACAACAAAATAAGTGGGAACTCCTCGGATATTGAAGTTGGACATTAGAAAGCTCCATTGCTCATTTGTCACACGGAAATGCTCACCATGAATATCGGTAATCATGTTTTCCCAGGTACCTTTGGGGGAAGTTTCGCCTGTGATGTAGAGGTAGATAATATCCTTGTCTTTTAATTCCTCTTTCATTGGAGTGATGGCTTTATTAGCTGTGCGACAAGGGCCACACCATGTTGCCCAAAAATCAACTAACAGTGTGTGTCCCCGGAATTTAGAGATAATGGATGGGAATAAATCTTCATTGGAGACTTGTCCAGTTTCGTTAACAGTGAAGCCTGTCTTTCTTTTGTTTAATTCTATCTTTTTTATTATCTCTTTGTTAACTTGAGTAAGCATCTCTGCATATACCGGGGAAGAAAAAGTCTTTAATTCAACATTCTGTTCTGCTGTTAACGGGGTAAAATCCTTAATGGATTGATATAGCT
>DXOJ01000011.1 GCA_019412865.1 Bacteroides sp.
AGATAGTTAAGAAACTGTGCCACATTTGCCGCCCGCACCCCTGACACCGGGAACATAACAGGCAGGGTGTTGGCACACCCGTTCACTGACTCCGCCGGAGTCTTACTGCTTACAACTCCGGCTCGGTCACCCCCTCTGACGCTGGAGGCCGCTGGCGTATCATTATGGTCTTTCCCGCCACAATTCTGGTTTGCCAGACCGCCCACTAGGGATTGCCGGGAAAGGAACGTACCTGTTATGCTGGATATTTGATTGTCAAGGTACAGGAAAGCTCACTTACGAATGCTTTCTGGCGAATACATCAAGGATACTTTGAAGAATTTGTTGTGTCTCTATTGGTTGTAAGGGGATGATTTTTCGTAAGGTCATCTCTTGTGTCTGGGTTAAATATCTGCGCCTGCTGCGCGGCTCGTATGTAATGTAAACGCCGCCATATCTTCCCGGCATAGTTATAATAGAGTACTTCCCTTTCATCCGACTTAAATCCTCATAGATTGTCCGAGTGCTGACGCCTAATTCGCATGCTAAATTAGGAACTGTTTCATAATTGCGTTGAAAAACAATATCCCAAATAGCTGCTTGGCGCTCATCCGGACTCATTTTCTTCCCTCCTTTTTTCGCCTAAATTCAGTATAGCTGCATACCCTGAAGCTTTTCTTCAAGTTTAGCGATTTAAAGCATTAGCTTTTTTTGTAGACGGGGTTATCCGGGCGTTGCCGTTCTATGTTTCGAACCAAGCACATACAGTGCACAACAAAAAATGCTCGTTTGCCATGCGAATTCACATGACAAGCGAGCAAACATTATTTCTTATTGTTTCTCATTATTTAGCCGGATTTATAATCCGTTGCCTGCTGCTCACCACGGAGAGGTAGCATATTTGAGCAGCACAGCCATGTGGCGGAACACATGGCTGCTATAAGTATTAGTCTCTGCGGAACAGGTCGCGGGTATAGACCTTTTCCTGTACGTCATCCAAGCAGCTATCATAGCGGTTGGCGATGATGGCCTGACTGCGCTTCTTGAACTCCTCAAGGTCGTTCACGACCTCGCTACCAAAGAAAGTGGTGCCGTTCTCCAAAGTCGGCTCGTAGATGATCACAGTTGCACCCTTTGCCTTGATACGCTTCATGACGCCCTGGATGGAAGACTGGCGGAAGTTGTCGGAGTTGGACTTCATAGTCAGACGGTACACACCAATAACACATGGCTTCTCCTGCGACTTGTCGTATTCATTGTCCTCGCCGTAGCCGTAGTACCCTGCCATCTGGAGTACACGGTCAGCAATGAAGTCCTTGCGGGTACGGTTGGATTCCACAATAGCTTCAATCAGGTTTTCAGGCACATCAGCGTAGTTAGCCAGAAGTTGCTTGGTGTCCTTCGGCAGGCAGTAGCCGCCATAACCAAAGCTGGGGTTATTGTAGTGGCTACCAATGCGGGGATCCAGGCAGACACCTTCGATAATCTGCTGGGTGTTCAGTCCCTTCATCTCTGCATAGGTGTCCAGTTCGTTGAAATAGCTGACACGCAAAGCCAAGTAGGTGTTAGCAAACAGCTTGACGGCCTCTGCCTCAGTAAAGCCCATAATGAGGGTGTCAATGTTCTCCTTGATTGCGCCTTCCTGCAGCAGACCTGCAAAGGTGTTGGCTGCCTTCACGAGACGAGCATTCTTCACATCGGTGCCGACAATGATACGGCTCGGGTAGAGGTTGTCATAGAGAGCCTTGGATTCACGCAGAAATTCCGGGCTGAAGATGATATTGTCGCAATGGTATTTCTCACGCACAGATGCCGTGAAGCCAACCGGAATCGTAGACTTAATGACCATGATGGCATCCGGATTATACTGGATAACCAGCTTGATAACGGCTTCGACAGCAGAGGTGTCGAAGAAGTTTTTCTTGCTGTCGTAGTTTGTAGGAGCCGCAATGACAACAAAGTCTGCGTCCTTGTAGGCAGCTTCAGCATCAAGAGTAGCAACGAGATTCAGATCTTTCTCTGCGAGATACTTTTCGATGTACTCGTCCTGAATCGGAGACTTCTTGTGATTGATAAGGTCAACTTTTTCCGGGATGATATCCACTGCCATGACCTCATGATGCTGCGATAGCAACGTAGCAATGGACAAACCGACATAGCCGGTACCAGCAACTGCAATTTTCATAGTCTTTCTCCTAAAATCACTCGGGTAACTTCAGCAACTCTCCAAGAATCGTGTCCGTATCTTTAATTGCTCCAGGAGCCCTGAATTTGAAATCCGTATCCATTCCTGCTGCCGGCGTGAACGTCAATTCACCAAAGTAGATTTTGTTCCTTACAATATACAAATCCACCCGAACAAACGGAAATTCTTTTGCCAGCAGCTCGGCGATTTCAAACGCCTCGTCCATACTTTCAGGCTTTTCAATCTCAAAATCCGGATACTTGAATACCTCCTCAGTATAAGGAAGCTTATTCCATTTTCTGTCCATAAAAAAGAACTTCGGATGATGTATTCCATCTCGTTCTTCGCAAACCATAACAGAAGTCGCTTTTCCGTTCATACAGTAGAATTTGTAATCTACCGGCAGGCTGCCATCATCTCCACCTAGATATTTCTCAATCAGAATACAAGGTTTAACATCCTTGTATTGCATTTCGGACCATCCTAGCCAGTAATTATTCTTAAGCCACTTTCTCATAGTATTTTTAGTGGCTTCAATATCGAGTTTTGACTTATCCTGTACAATTATATTGCAAGCACAACCGACATTTAATTTAATCGCAAACCGATCCGGAAGGGTAGAAAAATCAATGGAATCAACATCCTCGTATGACGCTATCAATTCATTCAGCAAGTACCCATAGCCGTGTTGCTCAAGATAATCTCTAACCCTTAGTTTATCTGCGCACTGCTTTACTGTTTCATTATTCCAGTAGGTATTGAATTTCAGCCAAAGAACTTTTTCATTAAAAGTTGTAGGCTTGGTCAAATCCAGCTTTCTTCCAAACTTCACACGGTACGTTACCGCTGTGTTTAGTTTTGGTGAAATCAAAGTCAGTGTACTTCTAAAGGCCCCCTGCAAAGCCCGTTTTAGGGATTTCATATCATCTCTCCTTTTTCAGCTTTTCCCTGACATCTTCCAAAATTGTTTGTGTTAAATCACCAAACAAAGGACCATTATTCATCTGGTAAATCATTACATCAGGGTAATTCAAATTATATTCAATCAAAATCGGTTCGCAATTTTCATCAACTGCAAAGTCCCACGAAATTATGCCAAAGCGAGACAGCATTTTATGCGCTTTCTTTATTTGACTGCAAATCTCGTCATGTCCGCAAAGAACCACGTCCTCGAACATTCGACCGGTCTCCGTGGACGTTCTTCGTTCTCCATAAATATTGTACCCTTCCTTATTAAGTTGCCCGTTTAACCCGATCCCAACCGTGTATCCTTTTCCTGTTGACGCTGTATCAGTGTGAGAACCCGGAGCACCGACCCTCAATATAGAAGTAAGAATATGCACTTCACCATTAAAAAACATACTAATTATTTTTTCGGTATTCACAGAACTCGGGTTAAACTCCTTATACTGTGGATGTTGTGTGATACATTTCTGAATAATGTAGTCCTTTTTATAGACATCCAAAATAGCTGTATTGAATCCGCCGGCTTTAACTAATTGAACGCCCATACCCCCCC
>DXOJ01000110.1 GCA_019412865.1 Bacteroides sp.
TAAGTATAATACGTAACGTGGGAAATACACACAGTTAAATTATGTTTTTTTTGATGGGTCATGCAAATTTGTGAAACATTTCTTTTTCCCCAATGTGCAAAATCATTTTTTGCAAAAGTCTAATTTGATGTTTATCTGTATTTTTATCACTAATTCTATATTAACCTGAGTTCGATATAATTTTAGAATTGAATAAAGTATTGTGGCATTGGTTCAAACTCCACATCAATGGAGGGCTTTTTTTAAAGACATCATTGCTGTCCACCCTAAAAAAGGTGAACAGCAATGATGTGAGAGATACAAAGTATGGTTCAATATGATATTCTTTTATCTATAAGACATCATTGCCCATAGATTATAATGCAGGCTTTTTTACGATATTTAATACAATCTCCGTATAAAATTCACCTTTGGAAATATACTTATTCTGAGAAGTGATGTTTTTCATTTTAATTGTCAAAGCGTAATCTTGCTTATCTTTTACACTTTCCAGTTCCGACCAATCTGAAATGTTTAAAGTGACAGGCTCTGATTTATTCTCACCTGCTTTAATTTTCAGATTGCTCGCACTCAACTCTATTTTACTATTACTGATAGGAATATTACATTCTATTTCCACATCTACAATAATATCATGAGTTGCAGCTTTAGACGTCATGACGATGTACTGAATATTGACCTTACCATCTACACCATTTTCTCGTGAATGATTTAGTGTAAATGAAGGTAACGGTTTCAAGTAATTAGACGGATGCAAAGTTACATAAGTAGTGTTCCATTTGCTACCGGATTGCGCAGCAGTCAGATCGTCATCATCACAAGAAGCCAAAGATATCACAGTCCCCATCAAAACGATCAATAAAATATACACAAAAAAATTCTTTTTCATAACTGATACTTTTAAAATATTTTTCACTTCCACTCAGTAGCTCCATCGGTTGATAAAATACCATTAATCCACTTAGGAGTAATAGACGTGGTTAAAGTATGCCCCTTACCTGTTGCATCTTGAAATACATTCCCATTTCCTTCATTGAACTTCCAATAGGCTTCCAATCCAGGCGATTTTGGACTTGTGACGGTCATATTATTTTGAATCTGATTCGCAGTTCTAGCTACAGACCATATACGCGCTTCACTTATTAATATTTTACATCCCCTCCAACGACTATATGGATCGTCTCCTTTGCAGAACCAATTGACATCGGAGAATGTGGTAGCTCCAGTCGGAATAGGTATTACACCACTGTCTTTCCCGTTTATATAAAGACGATAACTGGAACCATCGGAAACTAGAGCGAGATGTTGCCACTTGTTAGGTTCAAAAGAATTACTTGGATTTAAATAAATACGATTACGCCCAACAATTTGCACCAATGAATGCGCCTTATGCTGATCATTATTTGATTGAGGATCTTCAAAACGCAGCAATACAAAATTCAAATCATCACCTCCATTCTTAAATACAGCCCTGTCACGGTCACTCGTATTAGATACTTGGAAACGAACTTCAACGGTATATTGAGCATAAGTTTCCGGTGATTCCTTAAATTTGTCCGCTTTCAAATCAGCTCCCCCATCAAACATCGGAGCTGAGAACTCAAGGATATTTTCAGCCAAAATGACAAATGATCCCGTCTCAGACATAGCTTCCACATCACCATTTTTAAGTTTTAACTTCAAAGGTAACGCATACGACTCACCAGAGTTCGACATTTCAGGAGTGAAAGCTTTTAAAGATATTGGCACAGAAGTAGTAGCATATTCGCCGGCTTTCACTACAATATCTTCGGGTAAAGTGTAGCCACTTTGAGGCAATACAGCATATAGCGTTCCATTTGCTTTATTATATCTTTCAAGAATGGCTTGATCGATTATCAGCTCATAGTGATTATCTAAAGAGGAAGCATTACTGAGATGCACGCTTATATCAGTCAAGCTCTCTCCTTTGGGTTGAACAGTTACCTTTTTGCTTGTATTAGATAAAGCTTCTTCAATATAAGCATGCGCACTTAACCCGTCATTCTTTGCGTCATCACAGCCTATAAAAGCTCCCATTCCAATAATAGCCAATGGAATAAAAAGTTTTCTTATAATATTTACTTGTTTCATAATTTTACATTTAATATTTAACTAAAGAAAGAGCTGAAGGATTCATTATCTGGATAGCGTTTCGCAAATATCTATAGTCAGGAGTTGTACCATATTCGGCTTCCATATGATAAGTTCCCATCCCACCTTTACGAAACCCGTTTTGGGGTTGCCAACGAGCCATTCCTTCCACAGACTTCATCCTGTTACCGGCAGGATCGGTAAAATTATATCCTCCATTCAAGGCTACATCTACCGCTTCTATAGTTTCCGTTACAATCAATTTATTGGTCACTTCTTCTTCTGTTAAAACTGAAGCGAAATGACTAATTTGCCTATTTAACCGCCATTCCAAATCACTTTCGCCACTACAGCGATATGATTGTAAAATAAAGTAATCAAAACAGCCACCCATTTCTGCAGGAAAAGCTTCCGGCTCCCCATCTACAACAAGAAGCTTTTCAACTCCCTGAGGGCTTTCTGCTTTAGGTCCTATACGCTTAGCCATAGTTTGAATAAATAAATGCGCACGAGACTTTGGTCTCCACATTTCCTTATTTGTTTCAAAAGGTTGTGAATAACTGGGTTCGGCATCCAAATCGAATCCATCGAGATTGTACTTATCAATAGTGTCACATACAGCATTAGCATATTTCACAATTGCAGCATTAATAGATTCTTCATCTCCCGGTTTCCATCCCCAGAACTCGTGTTGCCAGTCATTCCACGAACCTTCAAAATCGGCAGGTTGTTCCGGAGTAATTCCGTCTCCAATTTGAAACATCAATATACAAGCCAAGGCTTTCAAACCCTTTTTCTCTTGTACAAACTTCAAATCGGCTTTTTTAGCTTCTGTCAAGCTATGCCATCCTCCCCAAATAGAAACAAAGTCTACACTATCAGGGAGGCCAGCTAATGAGCTTTTTACATTGGTACCTTCCCCTGCCCATCCTCCGAACCATCCGAATAATACTGAATGAGGAGATTTTTTATATGCCCGTAAAGCAGCATAATATTCTTCAGATATCATTTCTTCCGAAAAATGTTTCGCTTCGATTTCTGTCCAATCGTCACAGGCTATCAAACAGCCCGTTATTATGAAAGCAAAAATTATATATAGTAAATATATTTTCTTCATATCATACGTATTTATAAGTTCCTAATTCTTTTTAGCCCATTTCAATTCAGTCACCTCATTATCCGGACCATCCAAGAAAGTAACTCCCTGAGTATAATTCGTTTTATTGTTTTGAGCTTCTGTATAAGGAAAAGCCAGACGACGCATACCACGCTTGCTATCAACTCCACTGAAAGACAAATTATCAATACATGGATATAATTCCGGGTATCCTGTCCGCCGATATTCAGCCCATGCTTCCATACCTAACGGATAGTTGGCAATCCACTTCTGAGTGATGATACGTTGGAAATTTTTCCCAGTCAATAGATTATCGCCTTCTTCCCATTTCACAGAGACGGTATTACTGATTGTACTCGGTGCTTTTTGAATATTATCATATTGATGAGATACGGTAGGAGCATCCTCTATATTCATGTAATCCGAATCCGAAACTTGATATTGCTGCATAGATAGAGTAATACCTTCTTCATAATACTGTTTGGCACTTTTTTCTCCGACATTCCATCCTCTAAGTTTTCCTTCCGCCCGTAAAAAAGCAGTCTCGGCAGCACAAAAAACCATAAGTGGATTTGTCCCTGATATTTCAGGGATTGAAAACACTTGTATATTTCCCTTATTAAATTTACCATCACCAGTACGCATACCTACGTACTGATCCGTTTTTCCCGGAATGGTGGATTTCTTAAAGAAAGCCGATCTACGCGGATCCTTATAAGCATTCATATAATCTACAATATTGGCATTGATGCGCAAATCACCCCAACTGACAGCTGCCAGATGATAAGGATTGTTCTGGCTTCCGCAAGCAAGCATCGCATTGTCGTTATTTGCCTCGACAATTCCTGCTTCACTGGCAATCGCAGTTTCAGCTGCTTCTTTTGCCATTTCCGGCCAAGCGTTACTGATTCGCATCGCAACACGCAACTTCATAGAATTTGCTAGTCGAGCCCATTTGGAATAGTCTCCATTAAAAACCGGATCATTCTCTCCCAAAGGTGTGTGCCCATTCGTTTCTTTATGATAGGCAAACAATACAGTAGCGGCCTGAGTTAAATCATTGAGAATATTCTTGTAAACCTCTTCTTGCATATCATAGACTACGTAAAAGTTTCCTTTTTGAATCTGACTGTATGGCATGGGACCATAACAGTCGGTCACACGAAGCATGGTTATAGCTCTGATTAACCGAGCAAACGAGTAGTAATGTCCGGATGAGTTTGTAGCTTCTTGTATTTGAAAGAAGTTGCCATATATCTTTTCAAAAGGAGTATTCCATGGATTCTTATTCCAATCAGCACTTGGATTAAACGTACTGAAATTTGTACCTGCCCACCGATTAGACACAGTAAAATATCCGCCAAACTGGCCTACCATCTGGTCCTGCATCTGAGAATCATTCTGTTGTATGTTGACAATTGTCTCAATCATAGGTTTTGCCAATGTAGCAGGGTCCGCTTGATGAATTTGATACTGGTTAGTGTTATACTTTTCAAACTCATCGGTACAACCTGTTATCAGCATTAACATAGATGTCCCCAATATTATTTTTCGTATATATTTTTTCATTTAATAAGCTTTTTAGAATTGAACTTTCACATTGAAACCCACATTACGTAAACTAGGCTGCATAAAATAGTCAACATTCATATAGTAATTGCTAGCGGTAGAAGCCGACAATTCCGGATCAAAAGGAGCTTTGCAATAAATCATCCATAAATTGCGTCCGACCACTCCCAATGTTATGTTCGCTATATTTTTAAACCACTTTTTAGGTAGTGTGTAGTTTAAACTCAGCTCCTGAAGCCGTATGTTAGTCGCATCATACAGATAGTAACGACCATAACCTCCTTCACCTGTTGAGATCGCCTGATAATAACTCTGCGCATCAACGACTCCTTTATTGATGGGTATTCCGCCATTATCTCGAGTGATAGCAGAGACTTTTGAAGCCCCATAATAGTCTAAGACACCCTGAGTAGCCGAATAAACTAAACCACCGACTCTAGCAGACAAAACAATGCCTAAATTGACGCCTTTGTACGTAAACTGATTCACCCAGCCCAGATTATAATCTGCATTCAAATCCCCCACTTTAGTCGGGGTATTAGAACTGGTAATACCAGGCTTACCATTTACCAGTTTTATATTTCCATTATTATCTTTGCTCAGTTGATTATATACATAAATATCAGTCATGCTACCTCCTTCTGTCAGAATGACTCTAGGAGCGACATTTTCTTTACCCAACCATCCCACAGGCAACTCATTCATTTGAATAATTTCGCCGGTCACATAGTTGGTTGTCCCAGAAGCAAGTCTTTTTACTTTATTTCGGTTTAAGGTGAAGGTCGCATTAGATGACCAGCCAAAACCCGCCCATTCATCTTGGAATCCCAAAGCCAATTCCAAACCTTGATTCTGAACATTACCGGCTTGAATAATAGCTTTACTATAACCTGATGATGAAGGTATATCTACCTTGAATGTCTGATTGGTGGTACTCGAACGGTAATAGGTTGCATCTAAATGAAATCTATTTTTCCAAAACTTCAGATTTAAGCCAATTTCCCACGATTTGGTTTTTTCAGGCTTCATATCTTCCATGGGGTACACAGTAGGATTTGCCCAATTATGGGTCTGACTGTTGTATTCATATCCCGGATTAGTCAGAAAACGATCAAATGAAGAAGCCACCATCGTATAGGAGCCACGTACTTTTGCATAAGTTATCCATTCGGGCATTTTAAACATTTCGGACAAAACTGCCGATAATCCAACAGAAGGATAGAAGAAGGATTTCTGTTTGGAATAAGCCAATTTGGAGTCCCAATCATTACGTCCGGTGAGCGTTAAATACAACTGGCTTTTCCAACTGACTTCCACATTGGCAAAGATACTTTGAATTTCATCCTGATAACCGGAAGGATCCGGCTTATAATTCGCATTAAAATTAATGTTATTATATTCAAAGAAGTTAGGAATAATCAAATCACCTGCTATCAACATCTGATCCATGGAGGTGTGATATAAAGATGTTCCCAGATTGGCATTCAGGCGAAAATCGCCAAATGTTCTGTCTATGCTGGCTAACAAATCTAAATATAAAGCGCGTTCTTGGCGCATCGAATTTTCCAAACCTCCATTAAGACCACAAAAGGTTGTTAATGTAGATGCTGCCATTTCTTTTTTGTTACGATAATCGGAATTGTCCAGATTCACACGCCCAGTGAAATTGAGCCAACTGTTTACGTTCCATTTTAAAGAGACATTCAAGTTATAACGCTTTTTATCGGAAGTGCGGCGAATGTTATTTTGTGTCCAATACGGATTTTGCATTGATAAGCTACCATCTCCATAGGGCCAGTATTGAGTCATAAATCCGTATTGAGTGTTATAACGTTCGTATAAGCGGACTTCATTAAAATCATCTCCTCGAGGAAATAAATATAAGGATGTCAGCGGATTATAATATTGACCTTGAGATACCATATTCTTATTATTCTGAACAATATATTGGGCACCTAAATCTAGAATCAATTTGTCATTCAAAAGAGAGGTTGTATTTCTTCCTGTGAAATTGTAACGATTGTAACGATTATTAGGCAGGATACCGGCAGAATTGGTCGTAGAAGCAGAAAGATAAGTTTGATTTTTTGCGCTACCACCCGAAATGGAAACTGAGTTAATAATATTAGATCCAGTATTAAAGAAATCTTTTGGATTATATCGTTTATCTGTCAAGTCTCCCCAACTAAACAAGGAAGAACTTGTTCCATAACGATTTTGCATTTCAGGCATAATATATGCTTTAGAAAAAGTTGTACTATTGGACACACTAACTGAAATCTTTTCTTTCAAGCCTTTCTTAGTCGTTACCAAAACCACACCATTGGCAGCGGCAGAACCATATAATGCCGCGGCCGAAGAGCCGGTCATCATACTGATACTTTGAATATCATCCGGATTCAAGTCCGCAATTGCATCTGAACCTCCCATTGTACCGTATTGCCCATCACCACCGCTTGAACCTGTATTAAATACGGGTATACCATCAATCACGTATAAGGCATTGTTATCTTTGGTCAAAGACTTCATACCACGCATCACAACACGAGCGGCTCCACCAGCACCTGTAGCACCACTATTAATTTGTACACCTGCCACCTTACCAGTTAATGAATTCATGAAGTTAGCATCTTTGACAGCTGTTAAGGCCTCTCCTTTTATTTGTTGAACATTGTAGGCCAAAGCTTTCTCCGAGCGTTTGATACCTAATGCCGTTACAACGACTTCATCCAATTCTTCTGTATCTTCATCCAAGGTAATATTCAGTTGAGACTGTCCATTGAATACGAGGTTCTTTGATTTATAGCCTATAAAAGAAATGGTAAGAACATCACCGATGTAGATATTGTCCAAGTGAAAATTTCCATCCATAGACGTAATGGTTCCTTTGCCGTCTTTTATAGCAATAGACGCGCCGATGATCGGACCAGTCGCGTCACTGACCATTCCGGAAACAGAATAGGATTTTGTCTTTTTATTAACAAGTTTCTTAACGAACAACACTATTCGTTGCCCTGAAACCTTCCAGTCTAAAGATGAATCTTCCAATAATGAACTTAATATCTCATCAATATCTGTAGAGGTAATATTTATTGATGTTTTATGTGATAGTTCAACATCATTGTTGTAGAAAAAATTAAATGTGCTTTGTTTCTCGATGCTAGTGATTACTTCTGATATAGGCACATTTTTAAAATTTAGTTTTATGCTTTGCTTATTATTTTGTGCAAGAGCAAAACTAGAAATCAGAAGTGACAATATCGTCAAACAAATGCTCTTTGATAGTGAAAAAACATGAGCCGAACGATATTTTTTATAAAAAGTTTGGCGCTTTCTTGAATTTATCATACTTTTATAAATTAGAAATTAAGGATGATGGCAATAGGAGTTGCCATTTTTCACAAAGGTTTTTAAAGAGCGGGAAAGTATTGGTCGTATTTTCTCGCTTTTTCATGTTTATTCGCAGAATTATACCATAGGCTATCTGTTTTTAAGGTTTTACAAATGTTTATTATCTCACTATTATATTTTTTCCGATACGTTCATAACTAAAAGA
>DXOJ01000111.1 GCA_019412865.1 Bacteroides sp.
TGGCTTTGGAGGAAAAACACTACTTTCGTAGCGTGAAAGACTTGTATGTTTAATCCTTAAAATAACAAACCATGAGACGAACTCTTTTTTATAATTTTTTTATATTGACTCTGCTGGTTACAATGTCACTTCCGGCATCGGCACAACAGGTAGACAGCAAGCTTCCCTGGTCTGTGCGGCTGACTGAATCGGAAATGATCCGTTACCCGGAATCCTGGCAGCTTGACTTTCAGCCGAAACTCAAGTGGGATTATTGCCATGGACTTGAATTGGGAGCCATGCTTGATGTGTACGATACTTATGGAGACAAGAAAATTCGCGATTATGCCATCGCGTATGCGGATACAATGGTGCACGAGGACGGAAGTATTACCGCTTATAAATTAACCGATTATAGCCTCGACCGTATCAATTCCGGAAAAATCCTTTTCCGTATCTATGAGCAGACCAAGAATCCTAAATATAAGAAAGCGCTCGACCTGCTTTATAGCCAGTTTGAAGGACAACCGCGCAATGAGGACGGTGGTTTCTGGCACAAAAAGATTTATCCCCACCAAATGTGGCTGGACGGAATTTACATGGGAGCTCCTTTCTATGCAGAATATGCATTTCGTAATAATCTCCCGCAGGATTATGCAGATGTAATCAACCAGTTTGTCACTTGTGCCCGTCATACGTACGATCCTAAAAATGGTCTTTATCGTCATGCGTGCGATGTAAGCCGCACTCAACGTTGGGCGGACCCGGTGACCGGACAGTCGAAACATACATGGGGACGTGCAATGGGATGGTATGCGATGGCATTGGTGGATGTGCTCGAATTTATTCCGCAGCATGAAGCCGGAAGAGATTCCCTGCTTGATATATTGAATAATGTAGCTGTGCAGGTGAAGAAACTTCAGGACCCGAAGACCGGAGGATGGTATCAGGTGATGGATCGGAGTGGTGATAAGGGTAATTACGTAGAATCTTCTTGTTCCGCTATGTTCATTTATTCGCTCTTTAAGGCGGTTCGTTTGGGATATATTGATAAGTCTTATCTGGATGTGGCATTGAAAGGCTACAAAGGATTCCTGGATAATTTTATCGAAGTAGACAAGAACGGATTGGTAACCATCACCAAGGCTTGTGCAGTGGCAGGATTGGGAGGAAAGGTATATCGTTCCGGCGATTATGACTATTATATTAATGAAACTATCCGCAATAACGATCCTAAAGCCGTAGGACCTTTTATTATGGCTAGCTTGGAATACGAACGTTTACAAAAGTAATTTCCGACAATGAAAAGGACTATTTTTAAAGGAATGATGTGTTTGCTTCTACTGGGTGTGGGAGCAACATCTGTTTATGCACAACAACAGCAACGCAAAGACACATTAGTCGTGGCACGCGACGGGACAGGGGAGTATCGTAACATTCAGGAAGCCGTGGAAGCTGTCCGCGCTTTTATGGATTATACGGTAACTATATTTATCAAGAATGGTGTCTATAAAGAAAAACTGGTCATCCCTTCTTGGGTAAAGAATGTTCAACTGGTGGGCGAAAGTGCAGAGAAAACGATTATCACTTATGACGATCATGCCAACATCAATAAGATGGGGACATTTCGTACCTATACAGTAAAAGTAGAGGGAAATGACATTACTTTTAAGGATCTGACGATTGAGAATAATGCGGCTCCATTGGGACAGGCGGTAGCCCTTCATACCGAAGGTGACAGGCTCATGTTTGTCAACTGCCGTTTCCTGGGAAATCAGGATACTATTTATACGGGTTCTGAAGGAACACGGCTCTTATTTACCAATTGTTATATCGAGGGGACTACCGATTTTATTTTTGGTCCCTCCACTGCTCTATTCGAATATTGTGAGCTTCATAGCAAACGTGATTCATATATCACGGCCGCTTCAACCCCACAAAGTGAAGAATTCGGATATGTCTTCAAGAACTGCAAGTTGACAGCTGCTCCGGATGTGAAAAAAGTATATCTGGGTCGTCCGTGGCGTCCTTATGCCGCAACAGTCTTTATTAATTGTGAGTTTGGTAATCACATCCGCCCTGAAGGATGGCACAACTGGAAGAAGCCGGAGAACGAAAAAACGGCTCGTTATGCCGAATTTGGAAATACCGGTGCAGGTGCTGACACGACAGGACGTGTAACGTGGGCCAAACAACTGACGAAGAAGGAAGTAGCGAAGTATATCCCGGAAAACATTTTTAAAGAAAACAGCAACTGGTATCCTTATAAATGAAACAAGTAAGGTAGACAATCGTTTGCCAGCTTGTTAATTCGGTTTCATGCTTTGAAACTTTTTGTTTCCCGCCTTGAAACTAAAGTTACCCCATAGGGGAAACAATGGTTTAGTTACGGGGAAACTAGAGTTTCTCGCCGGGAAACTATTGGTCTCATTACTTGAAACTATCTGTTTAAGCACTTAATAAGTACAGGTGATAGGTGATAGGTTGAAAAACAACCTATCACCTCCTCAAATCCCGATGAATAAGGCTTTTGCGTGGTGGCGGTGATAGGTGATAGAGGAAAATGATTTTTTTATATGGAGAGTAACATAATAATAGTAGGTGGATATGAAGACACAAAGATATAAAATGATGTGGCTGCTGGCAGCCGTTTTTATTCTTTTTTCTGCGTTTCGTGCAGACAAACCGGTAATCACTATCTTCATGATAGGCGATTCAACGATGGCTAATAAGAAAATGGACGGAGGAAACCCTGAACGTGGTTGGGGAATGGTGCTTCCCGGATTCTTCTCCGAAGATATACGGATAGACAATCACGCTGCCAATGGACGAAGCTCCAAGAGCTTTATCAGCGAAGGACGCTGGGAAAAAGTAATTTCTAAAGTGAAAAAAGGAGATTATGTCTTTATTCAGTTCGGTCATAACGATGAGAAAGCAGACTCTACCCGTCACACCGATCCGGGAAGTTCTTTTGATGAAATTCTTCGCCGGTATGTGAATGAAACCCGTGCCAAAGGTGGAATACCGGTGTTGTTCAACTCTATCGTCCGTCGAAACTTTGTGCAGCCGAAGGATGACGCCATTGCAAAAGATGTCCGTCGTACACCGGGGGAAGAGGAACAACCGAAAGAAGGAGTTGTTTTATTCGATACACATGGTGCTTATCTGGATGCTCCCCGTAATGTGGCAAAAGAAGTGGGAGTGACTTTTATCGACATGAATAAAATCACTCATGACTTGGTACAAGGACTTGGCCCCGTAGAGTCAAAGAAACTGTTTATGTTTGTTGAACCTAACCAAGTGCCCGCTTTCCCGAAAGGTCGTGAAGACAATACTCACTTAAACGTATACGGAGCACGAACCATTGCCGGGCTGGCAGCGGATGCCATCGGCAAGGAAATTCCGGAACTCGCGAAATATATCCGTCATTACGACTATGTAGTGGCTCAAGATGGTAGCGGTGATTTCTTTACTGTGCAGGAAGCGATCAATGCAGTTCCTGATTTCCGCAAAGATATCCGTACCACTATTCTGGTTCGCAAGGGGGCTTACAAAGAAAAGATTATCATACCTGAATCCAAGATTAATATTTCCCTGATTGGAGAAGACGGTGCAGTATTGACTTATGACGGCTTTGCAAACAAAAAAAATATATTTGGCGAAAATATGGGAACTTCCGGTTCATCCAGTTGCTACATCTATGCTCCCGATTTTTATGCGGAGAATATCACTTTCGAGAACTCATCAGGCTCCGTAGGACAGGCAGTTGCCTGCTTTGTGTCTGCCGATCGTGCCTATTTTAAGAACTGTCGTTTCCTGGGCTTTCAAGATACTCTCTACACATACGGTAAGCAAAGTCGTCAATATTACGAAGATTGCTACATCGAAGGAACAGTCGATTTTATTTTCGGATGGTCTACGGCTGTTTTCAATCGCTGCCACATTCATAGCAAGCGCGACGGTTATGTCACTGCTCCCTCTACCGATAAAGGGAAAAAGTACGGCTATGTCTTCTACGATTGCCGGTTGACGGCTGATGCGGAAGCTACAAAGGTCTATTTGTCACGTCCCTGGCGTCCGTATGCACAGGCTGTATTTATTCGCTGCGAACTGGGGAAACATATTCTTCCTGTTGGCTGGAATAATTGGGGTAAGAAAGAGAACGAAAAGACAGTCTTCTATGCCGAATATGAGAGCCGGGGCGAAGGAGCCAATCCGAAAGTGCGTGCCGCTTTCTCCCAACAACTGAAAAACCTCCAAGGATACGAGATCACGACTGTACTGGCAGGCGAAGATGGATGGAATCCGATAGTGAACGGAAACAAACTGATAACAGTGAAACGTTGACTTCACGAATTTGTAAAGAAATGAATTACTAAGCAAAAAACAATGGATATATAAAAGACAATAGATCACTTGTCCTATAGAATGGCTCGATTCTGTTAAATAGCCGCTAAAGATTGCATAAAACTACAACTATTTTTCTATCTTTACGGCACAGAACCGAGTGATATGATGAAGAAAACCTTAATTTTAGTAATCTTTTTGCTAGCTATTGTGTTCTTGACACATGCACAGCAGCACTGTTTTTTCACCCACTATTCTACTGAAGATGGATTATCCCAAAATACGGTGATGAACATCTTGCAGGATCACAAAGACAATCTTTGGTTTGCCACTTGGGATGGAATCAACCGTTTCAACGGTTATACCTTTAAAACATATAAGGCCCGTCAGGGAAACTACATTAGCCTGACCAATAATCGCGTAGACCGTATCTATGAAGACCGTTACGGTTTTTTGTGGCTACTGACTTATGATAATCGTGTTCATCGTTTCGACCCGAAGACGGAAACTTTCGAACAGGTACCTGCTGCCGGAGAGGAGGGGAGTGCTTTTAATGTACATACCATTGAGGTGATGCCGAACGGAACCGTCTGGCTGCTGACAGAAAATGACGGAGCCATCCGCATCCTGACTCATTCGAATGAGAATAATCGTCTGACATGGGATATTTATTCCAGTAAGACGGAACTGTTTCCCTCTTTGCATGTATTCAAAGTACATCAGGATAAAGCAGGCAATGACTGGCTGTTGACGGATAACGGCCTCGGCATGATCCGCCCCGGAAAGAAAGAACCGGATTCCTATTTTACGGAGACAAAAGGGAAGTTTGGCGGCATGAACCAAGCCTTCTATGCAGTACAGGAGCGGGATAAGGACATCTGCTTTGCTTCGGATCATGGACGTATCTGGTCTTATCAGAAAGATAGCGGAGAATTTACGTTGATCGAACTTCCTACAAAAGGGCAGATCACTTCCATTCACCCCGTTGCACCGGACGTTTCTGTAATTACTACCGATTCGGATGGTTTCTTTACTTATAACCTGCGGACTAAAACAAATGTGCATTATTCATTCCTGACTTGCAAGGCTTTACCCGCAAAACCGATCCTTTCTGCTTATGTAGACCGTGCTTCGGAAGTGTGGTTTGAGCAGGAAGAACCGGGTGTTGTAGCCCATTTTAATCCTTCGACCGGAGTGGTGACCCGTGAACAGATTCTTATTGAATACAGTAATCCCGAACGTTCCCGTCCGGCCTTCCATATCCATGAAGATGTAAACGGATATCTTTGGGTACATCCTTACGGAGGAGGTTTCTCTTATTTTGATCCTCAAAAAAAGCGGTTGGTTCCTTTCTATAATGAATTGGGTAGCCGTGACTGGCGTTTTTCCAATAAGATTCATTCGGCTTTTTCCGACAAACAAGGTAATTTATGGCTTTGCACCCACTCTAAGGGATTGGAGAAGGTGACTTATCGGAATGTACCTTTTGCGATGATGACTCCCATGCCGCATGAACATGAATCATTGCATAATGAGGTGCGTGCCCTGTGCGAAGACAAACTGGGTAATCTGTGGGTTGGCTTAAAAGATGGCATGCTTCGTATGTATGATGCCGATAAAACTTATAAAGGATACCTGACCGAAAGCGGTATCGTTTCTACTACTGGTACTCCCATGTTGGGAACTGTTTATTTTGTTATTCAGGATTCGAAAGGAATAATCTGGATTGCAACAAAAGGAGACGGACTTGTCCGTGCCGAGCCGACTTCTTCCAACGGAATGTCTTATAAACTGACCCGTTATCTTCATCGTGAAGAAGATATGTATAGTTTGAGCGATAATAATGTGTATTGTATCTATGAAGATCATTATGGTCGTATCTGGGTAGCTACTTTTGCCGGAGGTATCAATTATATCACGGAGAATGAAGCAGGAAAGACATTGTTTATCAATCACCGGAACAATCTGAAAGGGTATCCGATTGATCCTTGCTACAAAGCGCGTTTCATTACTTCCGATAATAATGGACGCCTGTGGGTAGGTACAACTACGGGAGCTGTTGCTTTTGATGAGAACTTTAAGAAACCGGAGGATGTGCAGTTCTATCATTTTTCCCGTATGCCGAACGATACGCAAAGTCTGAGTAATAATGATGTTCATTGGATTATTTCCACTAAGAAAAAGGAACTGTATCTGGCTACTTTCGGCGGGGGACTCAACAAACTGGTATCTATCAGTAAGGACGGCCACGGAGAGTTCAAATCATATTCCGTACTGGACGGTCTTCCTTCCGACGTCTTGCTTTCTGTCCGCGAAGATAGTAAGGAGAATTTATGGATTAGTACGGAGAATGGAATTTGTAAGTTTATCCCGTCTGAAGAACGTTTTGAAAGTTACGACGAACGTAGTATTACTTTCCCGGTGCGCTTTAGTGAAGCGGCTTCTACATTGACGGCTAAAGGAAGTATGCTTTTCGGTGCCAGTGGGGGAGTCTTTATATTTAATCCCGACTCTATTCGTAAGAGTAGCTATATCCCGCCTATCGTATTCTCCAAACTGATGGTGACTAATGAGGATATTACACCCGGAGATAACTCCTTGTTGAAGGTGGATATTGACGATACCGACCCATTGGTGCTTTCACATAAAGAGAATATTTTCTCCGTTCACTTTGCGGCACTTGATTATACCAATCCGCAGAATATACAGTATGCTTATATTCTCGACGGATTTGAGAAACAGTGGACTTTTGCCGACAAGCAGCGTAGTGTGACTTATACGAATCTTCCGAAAGGAGAGTATGTGCTCCGTGTTCGTTCAACGAATAGTGATGGTGTGTGGGTGGATAATGAACGTATACTGAACATTGTTATTCTGCCTTCTTTCTGGGAGACGCCGGTAGCTTATGTGCTTTATGTTCTTTTTATTCTGATTATTATTCTCGTAGCCGTTTATATCCTGTTTACTATTTATCGGTTGAAGCATGAAGTTTCGGTCGAACAGCAGATTTCAGATATAAAACTGCGTTTCTTTACTAATATATCGCATGAGTTGCGTACTCCGCTTACGTTGATAGCCGGTCCGGTGGAGCAGGTCTTGAAGAATGATAAATTGCCGGCTGATGCTCGCGAACAGTTAGTGGTGGTTGAACGGAACACCAATCGGATGCTCCGTCTTGTCAATCAGATTCTGGACTTCCGCAAGATTCAGAATAAGAAGATGAAGATGCAGGTGCAGCGGGTGGATATTGTACCTTTCGTCCGTAAGGTGATGGATAATTTTGAAGCTGTGGCCGAAGAACATCGGATTGATTTCCTGTTCCAGACCGAAAAGGAACATCTTTATCTTTGGGTGGATGCCGATAAGCTGGAAAAGATTGTATTCAATTTGCTTTCCAATGCATTTAAATATACGCCGAATGGCAAGATGATTACGATGTTTATCCGGGAAGATGAAAAGACGGTTTCTATCGGTGTGCAAGATCAGGGTATCGGTATCGCGGAAAACAAAAAGAAGTCACTGTTTGTCCGTTTTGAGAATCTGGTAGATAAGAATCTTTTCAATCAGGCTAGTACGGGTATCGGACTTTCATTGGTGAAAGAGTTGGTGGAAATGCATAAAGCGACTATTTCCGTTGATAGTCATTTGGGAGAAGGGAGTTGCTTCAAAGTCGATTTCCTCAAGGGAAAAGAACATTATGATAAGGAAGCCGAGTTTATTCTGGAAGATGCGGATGCTCCGGCAAGAATGGGACAGGTAGTGGATATAGCCAATTCTTCCATTCAGTCTGAAACGTTGGTAAGTGATGATTCGGAGAAGATTGAAGATGTGTATGGGGAAGAATTTGCGAAAGAAGAAAACTCCAAAGAATTGATGCTGTTAGTCGAAGATAATCAGGAGTTACGTGAATTCTTGCGCAGTATATTTTCTCCGATGTACCGGGTGGTGGAAGCTGCTGACGGTAAGGAGGGGGCAAACAAGGCTTTGAAGTACCTGCCGGATATTATCATCAGTGACGTGATGATGCCTGAAAAAGACGGTATCGAAATGACGCGTGAACTGCGTGCGGATATGACGACCAGCCATATACCTATTATCTTGCTTACTGCCAAAACTACGATTGAAAGCAAACTGGAGGGATTGGAATATGGTGCGGATGATTATATAACGAAGCCTTTCAGTGCTACCTATCTGCAAGCACGTGTGGAAAATCTGTTGATGCAGCGTAAGAAACTGCAAAGTTTCTATCGGGATAGTCTGATGCATATCAATATTTCTACCGGTCAGGAGGAAGTGCCTGTGGCTACGGATATGCCGTCTGCTGAAGAAGATGCGTCCGAAACTCCACCTACAACTCTCGAAATGTCTCCCAACGACCGTAAGTTTATGGATAAATTGGTTGAATTGATGGAGCAGAACATGGATAATGGAGAACTGGTGGTAGATGATCTTGTTCGGGAACTGGCTGTCAGCCGTTCTGTCTTCTTCAAGAAGCTAAAAACACTTACCGGATTGGCTCCGATTGAATTTATCAAAGAAATGCGTATCAAACGGGCTACACAATTAATAGAAACTGGAGAATTTAATATGACCCAGATTTCGTATATGGTCGGCATTAATGATCCGCGTTATTTCAGTAAATGCTTTAAAGCACAGGTTGGAATGACGCCTACGGAGTATCGGGATAGAGTGGGGAGATAATAATAGGAAAGGAAAGAAATAGAAAGGGGGATGTTCAAAGCTCCCCTTTTATCGAAATCACCCTCGCTACAACTATCTGTGGCGAGGGTGATTTTTTGTTTATGAGAGTTCCGATACATTTACCCTCATCTTGGTTATCCGAATTTATTTTTTAGGGTACAGATGATTCACAAGGCTGTTCATATACATTTCCAGGTTTGTATATTCCGGGCTTAATGTATATTTGGCTCCGTCTGAAGGATCATTGGGATTAAGGTTGTGTTTCTTTTCCCATTCATCGGGAATACCATCACCATCTGTATCAACAAGTGCTGTTTCTGATTTATATTCCGGCCATCCTCCTACATCAGACGGTTGGTCAATCATTCCATTCGTGCTTCCGTGAGAACCTTCGTAAGTATAAGTGCCTTTGAGAGTTTCATCTACGATGCGTTGGTCTACGGCATCACGGCGATATGAAGCTCCGGCAAACTCGAGAACATCTTTGTAGGCTTTCTTGGCGGGTTGCAAAGAAGTATGTTCGGCTATGTCAAACGCATTTTTAGACAGTACTTCTTTTTCTGTGGCAAAGTCTTTTTTGATAACCAGTCCGTAAGAGTTATCCATATTCACTTTATAAAGAGCCTCTTTCTGCTTATCAGTCAGTTTGGGACAGGTAGGATCCATATAGTTACCTTTGAAATAGAATACACCATGAACACCTGCTTTATTGTTGTTTTTGCCATCATCGGCATACGCTGTAAACAAGCGTTTGAAAGAACCTTTTGTCGCACTGAAAGGTCCCGGTTTATAGTAGTTATTGATAAAGTTGTAGGAACCTCCTTCACCGGCATAAGCACCGTCACTGCCATAATTATAAATCACATTATTGAATAATTCCACTTTTTCATCTTCCGGACGACCCGTATAGCGGCTTCCGCAAAGACGGGGTGTGCGGTTAGTGTGATGGGCGAGTAAGTTATGGTGAAAAGTAGCAGGTTGTCCACCCCAGATACCTCCATAACCATGCGCTCCCTTTTCGTGGATAGAATTGGCGAGACTTTCACTGATGATGCACCACTGAAGTGTGAAATTACGGTTATCATAGAATGTGGCACATTCGTCCGTACACCAACTCATGGAGCAGTGGTCTATGATAATGTTTTGGTGCACTTTAGTACCATTCATTGCGTCGTCACCTTTTTGTTTGATGTCGACTCCCATACGGGAACGGATGAAACGGACGATAACGTTGTCTGCCTGAATAGAGAATGTATAGTTTTTCAGGCAAATGCCATCACCCGGAGCTGTCTGTCCTGCAATGGTCACATCACCATTGCTGAGTTTTAATGCTTTTTGTAATTCAATAATTCCGCTAACCGCAAAGACAATGGTGCGGGGACCTTTCTTGCTGATAGCCCAGCGAAGTGTCCCTTCCGAACCGTCGTCTGCCAGGGACGTAACAGTGTATACAGTACCTCCGGCACCACCGGTGGTATATTTTCCAGCCCCGTCGGCACCGGGGAAGGCGAGAACTTTGGAACGATCCGGGGTAGGATAGTCCTTTGATGTTTTTTCAACCGAAATGGCAGGTTGCATGGCTTGTCCCACTAGAGGAAAAGCTAATATCAAACTACAGATTGCTAATATATTCTTTTTCATTACTAATTTATCATTTGGGTTCGAATTTACTAAAATTATTCTATAACACTGCCACCTGTCGCACCATTTACCATGATTTCGTGCACCAGACTATTGAGATACATTTCCAGATTAGTGTACTTCCCGTTTTTGTCAATAGTCATTTCTTTTCCATCAGCAGATTTCTTGGGATTCAAACCATATTCTTCTTCCCAGTAGTCGGGAATACCGTCACCGTCCGTATCTTTCACGTTTGCATTGGTTACAGATTTCAGAACATCGTAGGGATCATTTACGCCTAAGGCTGTGCAGACATCTTTCGGGTCGTTGATATATCCACTTTTGTTTTGTGAGTAGCCGGAAAGACCTTCCCATTTGCTGGCATCTCCCGTGCAACTTGCTTTTCTGTTTTTAACGTCACTAATTATCAACTCGTCAACTTTATCACGATAGTTGCTGGCTCCTGCATAGCTCATCACACGTTCATAAGCCTCATCCGGCGTATGAGTTCTTACATTTCCTGCCTTAACTACCGGTGAACTTGATTTTATCTGGGTATGTTGGTTCCAAAGCTCCGTAGTTGCACAGTTTTTACCGTCCATTTGGGCAAATACGCCTTTTGTCCAGTTATCATTGCTAACAGTCGTATTGCCTACCACTTTATTTCCGTCGATATAAAACTTTCCCCAAGTTTGAAGCCATTTTTTGTAAGCTTCGCCGGAGTAATTTTCCGGATATACATCCGGCTTGGCGATACGGTATGCGCGGTCTGCTTTACCGCTTTCATCGGTTCCGGGGCCTGGCTTGTAGTAGTTGTTAACGATATTCACGTGTTGCGCTTCACCACCGTAGCAGCCTTCGCCTCCCCAATTGTAGTAAACATTGTTGCGCATATCCACTCGCTCTCCATCGTTGTTGTTCAGTGCTAATGTAGTATATCGGGGACCAAGGCGTGGAACACGGCTTTCGCAATGGGCTATCAGGTTATGGTGGTAAGAGACATAGTTTCCTCCCCAGTTACCGCCATATCCGTGAGAAGCGAATTTGCCTGTGGCAGTATTGATCTTTACATCAGTCACACGTAAGGCTTGATAAGCTAAACACCATTGTACGGTAGAATTTTGCATACCATAGACAGAAAGACATTCATCGCTTCCCCAGCTTACTGAACAATGGTCGATGATTACATTTTGTTTGTCACAACCTCCTAATCCGTCGCAGTCTACGTTAGAGTTTCCGGGGCGGAAACGGATGAAACGAATGATGATATTGCTGGAATTAATCGTAAATGGATAATTGGCGATACAGATACCGCCCGGTGATGTTTGTCCGACAATGGTCAGATCATCTTTCTGGGTTTTTAATTCCGATTTCAAATAGATGGTACCCGACACATCAAATACAATCGTTTTAGGACCGTCTTGTTTCATAGCCCAGCGCAGACTTCCGCTGATACTTCCACTGGCGTCGTCTTCAAGGCTAGTCACATGATAAACTTTTCCCCCGCGTCCTCCGGTGGTATTGCGACCGTGACCTTCGGCGTATGGGAAAGCAAGAAGTTCTCCATAATCCAGTTGCTTGACATCAGAAGATGTTCCACCTGGATTATTTGTTCCTCCACCTGTATCATCTACAGGATCGTCGGAAGAGCATGAAGTACATAATCCTGCGATGCTGAATGCAATAGCTACATAAAATAGAGATATTTTCTGCTTCATTATCTTTTAACTGTTTGGGGATATAGACGATTTATTTGTTGGGATACAACGTTTCTACCAGACTGTTGAGGTAAACCTCCAGATTGGTATACGTTTTACTTAGAGTATATTGGGAACCGTCGGCCTTACTTTTGGGGTTCAAACCGTTGGCAGTTTCCCATTCATCAGGGATGCCGTCGCCGTCGGTGTCTTTCGGACCGGTTTCCTTTTTATATTCCGGCCAGCCACCTACATCGCTGGCTTTATCAATAAGTCCCTTTTCACTGCCATTACTGCCGTCTGCCGTATAATCTCCGTTGCGAACGTTGGCTATGATGCGTTTATCGACATCATCATATTTTAAGGAAGCACCGGCATACTTTAATACTGATTCATAAGCTTCTTTTGCCGATTGAGTGAATTCGGATGCATCTTCGGAAATGGTAAATTCGTTACTTGACTGAAGTGCTTTTTCTCCTCCATCGGGTAAAGGAACGGCTTCTGTTGCATTGGGGTGTAACCCTTGCCAGTTGTCATTGTTTACAGAAGTAAGCAGAGATTGATATTCGGCTTTCAATTCAGGACATGTGCCATCAAAATAGTTTCCTTTCAGATAAAAAGTACCCCATATACCTTTGGTGTTTTTATTTGTACCGTCATCACCGTTAGGTTGGAAGATACGGTTTACAATATTTTTCTTGGTATTGGTAACTGGTCCGGGCTTGTAGTAGTTGTTCACGAAATTATAGCTTCCTCCTTCTCCTGCATAGCCACCATTGGTCGGTCCCCAGTTATAGAAAACATTATTTCGTAAATCGACTTTTTCATTTTCCGGTTTCCCTGTATAGCGGCTACCGCATAAACGTGGTGTACGGCTACTGTGGTGGGCTAATAAATTGTGGTGGAATGTAGCGGGTGATCCTCCCCATATTCCTCCGTAACCGTGATTACCTTTGGTGTGTACCGAACGATTCAAACTTTCGCTGATGATACACCATTGCATGGTAAAGTTAGTGTTATCGTAGAAAGAAGCACATTCATCAGTGCTCCAACTCATCGAACAATGGTCAATGATAATATTTTTATGTTGCTTTCCCCACAATGCATCACCACTGTCGGCTTCTGCTTCTGTTGTAAAGTTGTCCGATCCCATGCGGAAACGCATGAAACGGATGATTACGTTGTCCGCCTGTACGGATACGGGATGTCCTTTCAGGCAAATACCGTCACCCGGTGCACTCTGGCCGGCAATCGTTACATCTCCGTTGGTTATCTTCAAGGGGCTTTTCAGTTCTATCAATCCACTTACTGCAAATACGATCGTGCGCTTTCCCGTGCGATTTAATGCGTAGCGTAGTGTCCCTTGTGTTGTGTTATCTTCAAGCGAAGTTACTGTATACACTTCTCCGCCTGCTCCGCCGGTAGTATAACGACCTGCACCGTAAGCACCCGGAAAGGCATAACGCGTTTCGGCAGGTGTCTCTTCTTCACCACCTTCGTTCTCATTACCACCGTTACCGGTATTCTGTCCCGGTGTTTCATCAGTGATACTTGGGTCTTCGCTGCTGCAAGCAACCGATAGGTTGATTACACAGAAGCACAATAATCCCATTTTAATAGATTTGAGCATACAAATTATCTTTTAAAAAAATAGAGTTCTTTGTCTCATACATTATATTTGCTGATGATGTGACAAA
>DXOJ01000112.1:0-3406 GCA_019412865.1 Bacteroides sp.
TGGAAATACCGACCTCCATAATAACATCTTGAATAGAAAGTTCTTCATCAAGTAACAGGCGGGCTGCCTTTTCCATACGGTAACTCTTTATTAAATCACCGGGAGCAGTATTGGAAATTTCCTTGAATTTACGATAGAACTGACGGGAACTCATTGCCATACGATCAGCGATCAACGTTGAGCCCAGTTCTTCCTTATCCAGGTTTTCTTCAATCACCTTTAACAATTTACGAATAAAATCAGCTTGTTCGGTAGTTGTACAGACAATCTGTCCCGCCAAATCTCCCAGTTCCTCCATATATATCTGCTTCGCTTCCCGCTTTCCATAAATAGCATTATGGACAACTTCCCGCAAGAATAATATATCATAAGGAAGTACAATATAAGAATCAGACCACAAGATCAGTTCCCGCTGAATGGCCGAACCAACTTTCCAGGTTAACAATGGAATAAAAGCTGTCTTTGAAAGCAGAGTACGATTCCGGCTAACATACTCCATAAAAGTACTTTCAGCATTGGCATACATTGTCATATCCACTAATAATAGAGCCGGAGCCGACCGACGAATTTCGTCAAAAGCAAGCTGCACACTCTTTACTTGATGAACCACATATTCATCAGCCAGGAAATTACTAATCAACCAAGTCATTTCATCTCTGTCTTCCAACAAAAGCACAGTTTTCTTCCCTTGTTCACCTGCCACTGTCAAGACCGCCGGTTCAAAGATAATCGTCAACCGACTACCACTCTCATCATTATCATAACGAAGAACGGCATGAATACGTTCCAAAGCCGACCGTACAAAACCTAAAAGTAAATGCACAGCAAACACATGATCGGAATCTTTCTCCGTCACCGAAGAAGCTTTATCTGAAAGATATTCATACAACGCTTTCGCAGTAGCATCTTTAGAAGAAAAATGTAGCTGCATCTTACCATCCTGTTCTGACATTTCTACTATTACGCCATGAGTACCTTTCATTTCAGTAATCCGGAGATAACAGCAATAAAGAATACTATATAATGCATTCTTGTAAACTGGAAATGTTAAGTGTTCCGGAATCATTGACGATATAGAAGAATGATCAATCCCTTGTTCTTCCAACGTACGTAACACCTCTTGAGAAACTCCCTGTATACTCATACGTGCAGAAACAATAAACCGATCCGGAAAGAACTGTTTAAGTTCTTCCAAAAACAGAGCGTCAGGATTAAGAAGTGCGTTCATCACAGTTTCGCGTATCAGTGACACTTTCTCAAGACATTGCTCATAAGAAAGATTCTCTGCACGCAATTGGTCACAATAATTATAAATAAGAGTAAAATCTTCAAGCATCCTACGGTTTGTATATACAGTCTCGGATTTCCGGCAACTTTCTGTCCCCATCAGTGTTTTCATCATCCGTTCCTGAAGGTAGTTTTTACGTAGTAAATATATCACGTACCCTAACAGCAACAAGAAAATGATCAAATAAACCAAATAAGCCGCCACCGATCGATACCAGGGAGAAAGGATATATACCGGAATAGAAAAATGCCGATATTCCGTATCAAATACATCCCTCTTATAGCGTACCTTAAAGATATAATCACCTGCCGGCACTCCTGTATATGAGGCTTCATTAATACTACTAAAAGAGGTCCAATCCTTATCATATCCTTCCAACTGGTAAGAATATTCTATATCTTCTCCTGATAAAAAATCCGGAACAACAAAAGAAAGTGCAAATGAAACCTCCGTCCCCTTCAACTGTAATGCCTTACCATCGTCTGTATAGTAATCTCCATCCCCCTGAACCACTTGCGTATGTCCAACAGTCAACTTACGTAACAAAATATCCGGATAAAATTCCGGAGCAGCCTGCACCTCTTTATCCAGATAAAGCAACCCATCAATCCCACCGAAAAAAAGCTCCTGTGTATATGGACACATGTAATAAGCATCATCACTAAACTCACCGATTTGAACACCTGCACTGTAAAAGTAGGCATGTGATGAGCCATTCATCGGATTATATTTAATCAGCCCCCGATTCGTACCAAGCCATAAGAGTCCGTTCTCATCTTCAAGTACACCATGAATCATATCATTGAGCAAACCTTGCTCCCGTCCGATATAGGTAGCTTTCATCTGTTTTCCATTAGAATTCAGACATACCAATCCTGATGTTGTCCCTACATATAACAACCCTTCTTTGGTCCGATACAGGCTAAGCACATCGTCTACCGACTTATGAAGCATTTCTTTCAAAGAAATCACCTTATATTCTTCTGTCCGCTTATCAAACCGTATGAGTCCTTTCTCCCGGCTACCAAGCCACAAAATTGAATCACCCTCGGGTAGCATTGGATAGAACATCGTAATTTCTCGCTGACCATGAAAAAAATGATAGTTTTTTTGTGACTTGAAACGAACGGCACCTGCCTGCTTCTCAAGTATCAATTTATGAAAACCGGAACCGGCTGTCACCACATAAAGTACACTATCATTTTCCTCATAAATACCATGTATCTCGGTGGGTTGTACCGGTAGGTTCTCTACAGAATGCAAGGCTTGATCTTCAAAAGAGTAGTAGAAAAGTCCCGGATCACCAGATCCTATCCAAAAACCATCCATGTAACGGCTTTGAACCAATTTATAAACGGGGAATTCTTTATTCCACCGTATATAAGACGCAACATTTTGCTTGCCTTCAGGAGAGTAAACTGTAACGGCAGAAACCTCTTCATTCTCACGATAATCCGGTATATGCAACAGTCCATCACCCTTCGTCCCGAACCATAGCCCACCACTATTGTCTGTCATAACAGAACGTACCTGCCTGCTTAAGTTAGATGACAGTTGATTGAGCATCAAATTGGTGGCAATAGAATATTTCTTAGCATACATAATCGTTCCTTGTCCGTCCGAAGCAACCCATAAGACATTCTGATGAGGATCTCGATAAATACTATATATACGTACATTCCGGTCGACCACTTCTTCTTTATATTTTTGTGAAGTACGGAGACGGACTAACCCATTCGTTCGAAAACCAATAATAATATCTTCATAGAAAAGGGCTATTCCTGCAATAGTTCCATTCTTCTGCACTAATGAAGAAAGGTTACGAATATAAATTTTAGATTGTCGGGAAATATCATAAACATAAAGATCATGCTCACTATCGATAAAACAAAGAACGCCATTCTGATAAAAGACATCTTCAATAGGTTTCGCATGAAAATCAGTAGATGAAACAGTTGAATGAATTGATAATGTGTCACAATCAAAAGCATCCTGCGAAACCTGTAACAGCTCCCCTGTTTGTTGAGTGAAAATCCACAAAACACCATCATCCGTTACGAATGCCCGTTTATCCATATCTTCTACGGGTACTTTCAGATTCTTAATCTGTACAAATCG
>DXOJ01000112.1:3416-4311 GCA_019412865.1 Bacteroides sp.
CGTTTATAAGATGTATTATAGTAGAAAATTCCACCATGACTCACCACCCATGTGTTTCCTTTAGAATTGGAATGTAGATAATAATCATCTGTAAAGTCATAATATCCGACAACTTGCCGCGAATCCTGTGAAAGACGATTGATACCCAAATGTGTAGAAATCCACAAACAATTATTATCTGCCTGCTGAATAGAATGGATTACATTATTACTCAAAGCTTTGGGGGCTGAAAAATCAGAACGAAAAACTTCCATGTTTCGGCCATCATAACAATTGACACCATCGTATGTACCAAACCACATCAACCCTGTATTGTCTTGAAAAAGACAAAGCACAGCACTATTGGATAATCCTTGCTGATAATCTACTTTCCGGAAGATATATGAATCTTTACCGCCATCTGCTTGACAGACCAATGAATAAATCAATAAAACAAAAGACAAAATCAAGCGTATTTTCATTGTGTTAATCATTAATATCATCTATTAAATATCAGGCAATCGCTTATATGTTCTGTTTCGTAGTGCGAAAGAAAATAGCCATTAATAATCGATGTCTTTAATTCTCTTTACACAAAGATACGTTTTTATACGGAAAATGCAACTCTATTTTATCAAGTACCTCTATTTTTCAGCAACTACTTCACTACTAATTCGCACAATCCAAGGATTCCGCCTCTTTCATTCTTGCCAATTCCCATCCGCGAAACAGCCAATCTTTGCCTCTGTCTCACCACCCCACACCGGAAAAAATGAGTAGATTACTAGTAATACTTGTACTGTTTGCATGCTCTTTGATTTGTTAGTTCCTTCCTAGTCTCAACAGAAGTGTATATACAAAAGAAGCTCTAAGTTTGCAGTTAATAGATAAGAGGTCGGAAATTTATTTTAAAAAA
>DXOJ01000113.1 GCA_019412865.1 Bacteroides sp.
ACTTATCATTATGCAGGATTTCGTTCATTTACATGTCCATACTCAATATTCTTTGTTGGATGGTCAGGCTAGCGTAGCTCGTCTGGTTGATAAAGCCATGAAGAATGGGATGAAGGGTATAGCCGTGACCGATCATGGAAATATGTTCGGTATCAAGGAATTTACGAACTACGTCAATAAGAAGAACAGCGGTCCGAAAGGTGAAGTCAAGGACCTGAAGAAGCGAATTGCGGGAATTGAGGCCGGCACGATAGAGTGCGAGGATAAAGAGGCGGAGATTGCTGCTTGCAAAGCTAAGATCGTGGAAGCGGAAAACAAACTATTCAAACCGATCATCGGTTGTGAAATGTATGTGGCACGCCGTACCATGGACCTGAAAGAAGGCAAGCCCGACCAGAGTGGTTATCACCTGATCGTATTGGCTAAGAATGAAACAGGTTATCACAACCTTATTAAATTAGTATCGCACGCGTGGACGCGCGGTTATTATATGCGTCCGCGTACTGACCGTAGCGAACTCGAAAAATATCACGAAGGACTTATTATTTGTTCAGCCTGTCTCGGTGGTGAGGTGCCGAAGCGGATTACTGCCGGGCAATTTGCCGAAGCGGAGGAAGCAATACAATGGTATAAGAACTTGTTTGGCGATGACTACTATCTGGAGTTACAACGCCATAAAGCGACTGTTCCCCGTGCCAATCATGAGTGTTATCCGTTGCAGGTGAATGTGAACAAACATTTGATAGAATATGCTAAGAAATTCAATGTCAAACTGATTTGTACGAATGATGTTCACTTTGTAGATGAAGAGAATGCGGAAGCGCACGACCGTTTGATCTGTTTGAGTACCGGTAAGGATTTGGATGATCCTACCCGTATGCTTTACACCAAACAAGAATGGATGAAGACACGCGAAGAGATGAACGAACTCTTTGCCGACGTGCCCGAAGCATTGAGCAATACACTGGAGATTCTTGATAAGGTAGAATACTACTCGATCGACCATGCACCTATCATGCCGACTTTCGCCATTCCCGAAGATTTCGGAACAGAGGAGGGGTATCGGGCGAAGTTTACAGAAAAAGACTTGTTCGACGAGTTTACTCAAGATGAACATGGTAATGTGGTATTAAGTGAAGAGGATGCGAAAGCAAAAATTAAACGCTTGGGTGGTTATGATAAACTTTATCGTATAAAACTTGAAGGAGATTATTTGGCAAAACTGGCTTTTGACGGAGCTAAAAGAATTTATGGTGAACCTCTAACGGAAGAAGTCAAAGAACGAATGAACTTCGAATTGTACATCATGAAAACGATGGGTTTCCCCGGATACTTCTTGATTGTACAGGACTTTATCAATGCGGCACGTAAGGAACTGGGTGTGTCGGTAGGTCCGGGACGTGGTTCGGCAGCAGGTTCAGCAGTGGCTTATTGTTTGGGTATTACGAAGATAGACCCTATCCAATATGATTTGCTGTTTGAACGTTTCTTGAATCCAGACCGTATTTCCTTGCCCGATATTGATGTGGACTTTGATGATGACGGTCGTGGTGAGGTACTTCGTTGGGTGACAAATAAATATGGTCAGGAAAAAGTTGCTCATATTATTACGTATGGTACTATGGCGACAAAGATGGCTATCAAGGATGTCGCGCGTGTACAAAAGCTACCTTTGTCAGAATCCGATCGTTTGTGTAAACTGGTTCCTGACAAGATTCCTGATAAGAAACTTAATTTGCCGAATGCCATTGCTTATGTTCCCGAATTGCAAGCAGCGGAAGCGTCATCTGATCCTCTATTGCGGGATACGATCAAGTATGCCAAAATGCTTGAAGGCAACGTGCGTGGTACAGGTGTACATGCTTGCGGTACGATTATTTGCCGTGATGATATTACTGACTGGGTACCTGTCAGCACTGCTGATGATAAGGAAACGGGCGAAAAGATGCTTGTTACCCAGTATGAAGGCTCGGTGATTGAAGATACTGGGTTGATTAAGATGGACTTCCTCGGTCTGAAAACTTTGTCTATCATCAAAGAAGCTGTTGAAAATATCCGTTTAAGTCGTAATATTGAGGTAGATGTCGATGCAATAGACATTTCTGATCCGGCTACTTATAAATTATATAGTGACGGACGTACGATTGGTACATTCCAGTTTGAATCTGCCGGTATGCAGAAGTACCTGCGCGAATTGCAGCCTTCTACATTCGAAGATTTGATTGCCATGAATGCCCTCTATCGTCCGGGACCTATGGATTATATACCTGATTTTATTGATCGTAAACATGGACGCAAACCGATTGAGTATGATATTCCGGTAATGGAGAAATACTTGAAGGATACGTATGGTATTACGGTTTATCAGGAACAGGTGATGCTTTTGTCACGCTTATTGGCTGACTTTACCCGTGGTGAGTCCGATGCCCTTCGTAAAGCGATGGGTAAGAAGCTGCGCGACAAGCTGGATCACATGAAACCTAAATTTGTAGAAGGTGGACGAAAGAACGGGCATGACCCGAAAGTACTTGAGAAGATTTGGACAGACTGGGAAAAATTTGCGTCTTATGCATTTAACAAATCGCATGCTACTTGCTATTCGTGGGTAGCTTACCAGACAGCTTATCTGAAAGCGAACTATCCTTCTGAATATATGGCGGCTGTGATGAGCCGAAGTTTGTCGAACATTACCGATATCACGAAACTGATGGACGAATGTAAGGCAATGGGTATTCAGACACTGGGACCGGATGTAAATGAGAGTAACCTGAAGTTTACCGTAAACCATGACGGTGATATTCGTTTTGGACTTGGGGCCGTCAAAGGTGTAGGTGAAGCTGCCGTGCAAAGCATTATGGAAGAACGCAGGCAAAATGGTCCTTTCCTCGGAATCTTTGATTTTGTGCAACGTGTCAATCTCAATGCCTGCAACAAGAAGAATATGGAATGTCTGGCATTAGCCGGAGGATTTGATAGTTTCCCGGAACTGAAACGGGAACAATATTTTGCTGTAAACTCTAAGGGAGAAGTTTTCCTGGAAACATTAATGCGTTATGGTAACCGTTATCAGGCAGATAAAGCGGCTGCCGTCAATTCTCTGTTCGGTGGTGAAAACGTTATTGATGTTGCAACTCCTGAAATACCTCAAGGGGTAGAACGCTGGAGTGATCTTGACCGTCTGAACCGTGAACGTGATTTGGTTGGTATCTATCTTTCCGCTCACCCGTTGGATGAATTTTCTATCGTATTGGAACATGTTTGCAATACACGTATGGCAGATTTGGAAGATAAAGCTGCACTTGTTGGTCGTGAAATAACGATGGGAGGAATTGTAACTAGTGTTCGTCGTGGAGTCAGCAAGAATGGAAATCCGTATGGCATTGCTAAGATTGAAGATTATTCCGGTTCTACTGAAATCCCATTCTGGGGAAATGACTGGGTGACTTATCAGGGATATCTCAACGAAGGAACGTTCTTATATATTAAAGCTCGTTGCCAAGCCAAGCAATGGCGGCAGGATGAACTGGAAGTGAAAATTACCTCTATGGAACTTCTTCCCGACGTGAAAGAAGAACTGGTGCAGAAGATCACGATCGTCATTCCCCTGTCTGTCTTGAACTCGGCCTTGGTCACTGAACTTGCCACTCTGACGAAGGAACATCCGGGAAATACGGAACTATATTTTAAAGTAACGGATGATGCTGATGTAACTCACATGTCGGTTGATTTGATTTCCCGTCCGGTTAGACTTTCAGTAGGCCGGGATTTAATAACATATTTAAAGGAACGTCCCGAACTGGGATTTCATATAAAT
>DXOJ01000114.1 GCA_019412865.1 Bacteroides sp.
GTGTATAAGAGACAGTGATAAACTCGTATCTTTGCAGGTATGATACAACAACGCGTTACAAAATATATAGAAAAGGAACATTTATTCTCACCGGATGATAAAATCCTGGTCGCATTGAGTGGTGGTGCCGACTCGGTGGCATTACTATATATTCTGCATACAGCAGGCTATCATTGTGAAGCCGCACATTGTAATTTCCACCTGCGAGGCAAAGAGTCAGACCGGGACGAGTTATTTGTCCGCCAACTTTGCGAAAGAATGGAAATCCATTTACATACCATTGATTTCAACACGACCCAATATGCAACGGAAAAACATATTTCGATTGAAATGGCCGCACGGGAACTCCGCTACCAATGGTTCGAGAAAATTAGAAAAGAATGTCAGGCAGATGTTGTCGCTGTGGCCCATCACCAGGATGATAGCATAGAAACTATACTACTTAACCTGATTCGGGGAACAGGAATTACCGGTCTGTTAGGAATCCGACCCCGTAATGGAACCATCGTACGCCCTCTGCTTTGTATCAACCGGGAAGAGATAATTCGTTACCTGCAAAACATCGGACAAGATTATGTGACAGACAGCACCAATCTGGAAGACGAATATACCCGTAATAAAATCCGACTCAACCTCCTTCCCCTCATGCAGGAAATTAATCCGTCAGTCAAAAACACTCTGATAGATACGAGTAATTATCTGAATGATGTAGCCACTATATATAATAAATGTATAGAGGAAACTAAAAAGAAAATCATTACAGCAGAAGGTATCCGAATCAGTGATTTAGTAAAGGAACCGGCACCCGAAGCCATCTTATTCGAAGTCCTGCATCCTCTAGGATTCAATTCCGCACAAATCAAAGATATCACCCATTCGCTTCATAGCCAACCGGGCAAGCAATTCTGTAGCAAAGAATGGAGAGTGATAAAAGACAGAGAATTCCTATTAATAGAAACAGCTGAATCTGAAAATGAGACTCTTCCTCCTTTTCAAATTATCAAAGAAGAAAAAGAATACACCCCGGATTTTCTCATTCCACGTGAAAAGGAAATTGCCTGTTTTGATGCCGACAAACTGAATGGAGAAATTCATTACCGGAAATGGCAGCCGGGAGACACTTTTATTCCTTTTGGAATGAAAGGAAAGAAAAAAATAAGCGATTATCTGACCGACCGCAAATTTTCTATCAGCCAAAAAGAACGCCAATGGGTACTCTGCTGTGGAGAACACATCGCATGGCTGATAGGCGAACGAACAGACAACCGCTTTCGTATTGATGAAACGACTAAGCGCGTCGTGATTTACAAAATAGTCTGAGGCAACTTCTGTTTCTTGAAGCAATCTGATAACAAAGCTGCAAAAGGAGTTTCATACACCCTTGCTTTCCTAACGCAAGCTTTTACACAAGCGCAACATTTGATACATTTAGCCTCATCCGTATGTAGCTCGTCCCCTTTCGTTATAGCCCCTGCCGGACAACGGACCACACATAACCCGCAATGGGTACACAAATCCTCATCTTCCACCCAAGGAACGCGGGGAAGCGGTGTACCACTTTTACGTAACTTGATGACTTTCCTCAAAAAACGGAACAAAGGAAAGAATGGTTGACTCGGACGTTTGATAGCACGTACATCCACCGGATAAAGGGTATCCATACTATCAGCTGTCTGTATTTTTTCCATGATTTTCTTCCCAAACTCCGCAGCAAAGGCTAAATCCGATTCATCAGGACGTCCCACTGCAATCGGGTATTTGTCGGTACTATATGAATGTTCTCCAATAAAAGTTGCCCCGGCAATTACTTTAAATCCATGAGGAATAGCAAAAGCATCCAGTTCCATTAAAGCTTTTTCATAAGCGCGATTTCCGTAAACCACTACCAAAACGGTAGGAGTATCCACTCCACGGATATACTGCAAACGTTCCATTGCCAAAGGAGCGACATGTCCTCCATACACAGGCACTACAATAATAGCCAAAGAAGATGTAGGAATCACAATTTCATCCGCAATCTGCTGCGTTACATTAATAGGAAAAATATTTTTTATGCCCGTCCCGTGAACAATCGCCTCCGCAACTTGTTTAGATGTGTGTGTAGGCGAAAAATAAATTAAATGAGCTTCATTTACTGTCATACTATTTTCTTTTATGTAGCAAAGATACACTTTTACGTGGAAAAAAATGTTTGATTGTTCATGAAACCAAAAAAAATTATTATCTTTGCCCCGTTGAAACATTCTACGATTCAACATATACATCCCTAATTCAGAATAAAAAACAAAACGTATGCTCGCATATCTGTAGCCATGAGCTGTAGTAATGCTGTCCATAATTCAGCAAAAAAAGAAATATTAATAACTTACCATACTATATGTATAACATTATCCAATTAAACGACAAAAATCTGTCGGAACTTCAAGTTATTGCCAAAGAGTTAGGCATAAAAAAAGCAGACTCATACAAAAAAGAAGACCTTGTTTATAAAATACTCGATGAACAGGCCATTGTAGGAGCTACAAAGAAAGTTGCCGCAGATAAGCTAAAAGAAGAACGCAAAAATGAAGAACAAAAGAAAAAGCGTTCACGGGTAGCTCCTACCAAAAAAGAAGACAAAGTGGTTTCCGCAACAAAGAGTGAAGAGGCTAACAAGACAAAAGAGACCGCTCCTGTAAAAGCTGCACCACAACCTTCCAAGAAAGAAGAAAGTACAAACAAAGAAAAAGAAACTGTTGTTGTAGAAGCTAAAGCAGAAAACACTGCTACTCCCAAGCGTAAAGTAGGCCGTCCCCGTAAGAGCTCTGACGCAGAAGAGAAAAAAGAAGTAGAAAATGCAAAACCGGCAGCACCCAAAGTAGTGGAACCTAAACCTGTTGTTGCAGAGAAAGCTACTGGTGCTCCGGAAAAGCCAGCTCCGGTACAACAGCAAACAGCTGAGAAGAAAGCAAAAAACAAACCAGCTGCAGAAGCAAATAAGCCTGTTGCAGAAACAAATAAACCGGCTACTGAACCTAACAAACCTGTTGTAGAGAAAAAGGTAATAGATAAACCACAAAAGAAAGCTGCACCCGTTATCGACGAGGAAAGCAATATCTTATCCAGCGTTGACGACGATGATTTTATTCCAATCGAAGATCTGCCTTCTGAAAAAATAGAGCTTCCTACCGAATTATTCGGAAAATTCGAAGCTACTAAAACAGAATCAGCACAGACAGCACCGGAACAGCCATCTCATCCTCAACAGCAACAACAATCTCAACAGCAGCAATCCCAGCAGCAACGTCCGCGTATTGTTCGCTCACGCGACAATAACAACGGCAACAACAATGGCAATAACGGCAATAACGCCAATAATAACAATAGCAACAATAATAATTTCCAGCGTAACAACAATAACCAGAATCAGGTTCAGAACCCAAATCAAAATCAAAATCAGAACCCGAATCAGAACCAGAACCAAAACCAACAACGCTTACCGATGCCACGTGCCGCTCAGCAGAACAATGCGGGTGAGAACCTTCCGGTACAACAGCAGCAGGAACGCAAGGTTATTGAGCGCGAAAAGCCTTATGAATTCGACGATATTCTCAACGGAGTAGGTGTTTTGGAAATTATGCAGGACGGATACGGATTCCTCCGTTCTTCCGACTATAACTACCTCTCTTCTCCGGACGATATTTATGTATCACAGTCTCAAATCAAACTATTTGGTCTGAAAACCGGTGATGTAGTAGAAGGAGTTATCCGTCCACCCAAAGAAGGAGAAAAATATTTCCCATTGGTAAAGGTTTCGAAGATCAACGGACGTGACGCAGCTTTCGTTCGCGACCGTGTTCCTTTCGAACATCTGACACCTCTCTTCCCGGATGAAAAGTTCAAACTTTGCAAAGGCGGTTATTCAGACTCTATGTCTGCCCGTGTCGTCGATCTTTTCGCTCCTATCGGTAAAGGCCAACGTGCATTGATTGTTGCCCAACCAAAGACAGGTAAGACCATCTTGATGAAAGATATCGCCAACGCTATCGCAGCCAACCACCCGGAAGTTTACATGATTATGTTGCTGATTGACGAACGCCCGGAAGAAGTAACAGACATGGCACGCAGCGTTAATGCAGAAGTAATCGCTTCTACTTTTGACGAACCGGCAGAACGCCACGTAAAAATTGCAGGTATCGTATTGGAAAAGGCAAAACGTCTGGTAGAATGTGGTCACGACGTAGTTATCTTCCTTGATTCTATCACTCGTCTGGCTCGTGCATACAATACAGTATCTCCTGCATCCGGTAAAGTTCTTTCCGGTGGTGTGGATGCAAATGCACTTCATAAACCTAAACGCTTCTTCGGTGCTGCCCGTAATATTGAAAACGGTGGTTCACTGACTATTATTGCTACCGCATTGATCGATACCGGTTCTAAAATGGACGAAGTTATCTTCGAAGAATTCAAGGGTACAGGTAACATGGAGTTGCAGCTCGACCGCAACCTATCAAACAAACGCATCTTCCCGGCAGTCAACATTACTGCATCCAGCACTCGTCGCGACGACCTGTTGCTTGATAAAACAACTCTTGACCGCATGTGGATATTACGCAAATATCTTGCCGACATGAATCCGATCGAAGCAATGGACTTCGTTAAAGACCGTCTGGAAAAAACCAGAGACAACGACGAATTCCTGATGAGCATGAACAGCTAATCAACAGCAAACTTATAAATAAACGGTGAACAAACTGCGCCATAACAAGTGCAGTTTATTCACCGTTTTCTTTTTCTGTAACCCATTTTATGACTTATCACCTGCCGTTTATCACTTATCATTCAACTCCCATCACCGATAGTTACCCCTAACCGCTTGCCACACCTTTCATTTTTGTACAAAATACTTTCATTTGCGTCCAAAACTACTACCTCGCCCTTTTTTACGTTTCCTTTTTTCCTACTTTTGCTTCCAAATCAAATATTACTTAATTCTAACCAGTAATGAAAACTATTTATCCATTCATGGGATTAGCCCTGTGCAGCGTGACAGCGCAGGCCCAAGAAAAGCCCAATTTCCTGATTATCCAGTGCGACCATTTAACACAACGCGTTGTGGGAGCTTACGGACAAACACAAGGCTGCACCCTCCCTATTGACGAAGTCGCTTCACGAGGAGTTATCTTCTCCAATGCTTATGTAGGCTGCCCTCTCAGCCAACCCTCACGCGCTGCTTTATGGAGTGGCATGATGCCTCATCAAACCAATGTACGTTCCAACTCCAGCGAACCTATCAACCCACGTATTCCCGAAAATGTACCGACATTAGGAAGTCTTTTTTCTGAAAACGGTTACGAAGCCGTACACTTCGGAAAAACACACGACATGGGTTCACTTAGAGGATTCAAGCATAAAGAACCGGTAGCCAAGCCATTCACCGATCCGGAATTCCCGGTTAATAACGACAGCTTCCTAGACGTAGGAACATGTGAAGACGCTGTTGCTTATCTAAGTAATCCACCGGAAGAACCATTCATCTGTATCGCTGATTTTCAGAACCCTCACAATATCTGTGGATTTGTAGGAGCGAACGAAGGAGTACATACCGACCGCCCCATCAGCGGAACCCTTCCGGAACTACCGGCCAATTTCGATGTAGAAGACTGGAGCAATATCCCTAAACCTGTGCAATACATCTGCTGCAGTCATCGCCGCATGACCCAAGCCTCTCATTGGAATGAAGAGAATTACCGTCATTACATTGCTGCTTTCCAACACTATACCAAGATGGTTTCCAAGCAAGTAGACAGCGTATTGAAAGCCCTCTACTCCACTCCTGCCGGAAAAAACACAATCGTTATTATCATGGCTGACCATGGTGATGGAATGGCTTCACACCGCATGGTGACCAAACATATCAGCTTCTACGATGAAATGACCAACGTACCGTTTATCTTTGCAGGTCCCGGCATCAAACAACAGAAAAAGCCCATAGACCAAGTATTGACACAACCTACACTGGATCTTCTGCCTACTCTTTGTGATTTGGCAGGAATTCCTGTTCCGGCCGAAAAACCGGGAATCAGCCTTGCACCTATATTAAAAGGAGAAAAACAGAAAAAAACTCACCCCTATGTAGTTTCTGAATGGCATAGCGAATATGAATATGTCGTTACTCCCGGACGTATGGTACGGGGACCGAGATACAAGTACACTCACTATCTGGAAGGTAACGGTGAAGAGCTATATGATATGAAAAAGGATCCGGGAGAACGTAAGAATCTCGCCAAAGACCCCAAATACAGTAAAATTCTCGCCGAACACCGTGCCATGCTTGATGATTACATCGCCCGCACCAAAGACGATTACCGGAGTTTGAAAGTAGATGCCGCTCCACGATGCAGAAACCATACTCCCGGCTACCCCAACCACGAGGGCCCTGGAGTACGAGAGATACTCAAAAGAAAATAAATTATAAAAAAGAGTGAAGATTTCTTTGTAATCTTCACTCTTTTTAGTTCTTTTGCAGATAAACTTACAAGCAAGCAATTCTTATATCAAGTGAAAAAACACAGACGTCATATAATTGCAATAGTCGTAAC
>DXOJ01000115.1 GCA_019412865.1 Bacteroides sp.
ACAACTGAATATTAACTTTAGTCATTATGCTGCTTAATTTTGATTAGTTACTTAGAAAAACCTGAAGTATTAGAAAGACTGACATCATTAACTAAATCTATCGTTTTCTCATAATAATAGTCAGCTTCTACTGTTAAACGCCTGTCAAAGAACTGCGTTTCTACACCAATATTAAACTTGTCTGTTTTTTCCCATGTTAAATCCTTGTTACCCAAAGCTTTTAATACAGCTCCGTAACCAGTTGCATACCATTCATCGAAAAGAGTTTCATACATTGTAGTTGCTGCATAGGAAGGGAAATTTACTTTTCCCGTACGTCCGTAAGAACCACGTACTTTCAATTTATTCACCCAGTTATTTCCTTTTAAAAAATCATAATTATGCAAGTTTACTCCCAAACCTCCTGAGAAAAAGGGTGCCCACCTTTGATTAGAACCAAATGCAGAAGAACCATCAAAACGTACCGAAACATCCGCTAAGTAAATATCATTCCATGTATAGTTGGCTGTAGCCAATACACTCACCATGCGAGAAGTTCCTTCTGTACGTGTTGGTTTTTTATAGATTTCTGAAGCATAATTTAAAGAGTGAAATTGTCCTGATGAAAATCCACGATAATGGGCACTCGTATTATCCTGCGAACCTGCCGAAGCTTCCCATCCTATAGATACATTTAAATTATGTTTTTTTCTCAAATGTACGTGTATAATACAAAAAAGCATTTGCATTCCAGTCTAAATTATTCCCATTAGTTGTATATAGATCCCCTACCTTATCTTCATTCCCACTTGAAGATTCCCCCAGCACACTGGTTTTAGACGATAACGGATCTATAAATTTCTCACTATTAGCATACTTTCTAGTCACACTAAATTGGCCTCTTACAGTCCAATAGTCAGTCAAGTACCAATTTAAACTTAAATTATTTGTAATCTCATCATATGCATTCCAATCATAATTCGCCAAAGTTGCCTCGTATAAAGGATTATTTGCTGCACTATTCCTATCCGTTTTCGAGAAGGCTAGTTGTTCTACTAATATTCCATCTTCATAAGGAGTATCATAAGGTTGCATGCTCGTGTAATCACTGAATGAGCCATAGGGTGATTCAGTTGATTTCGTATGAGTAAAAGACACTGTATTTTTTACTTGAAGGCTTTTCATTCTATAATCCAAAGAGAAACCGACACTATAACGATCGCGAGAGGATCCTTTCATAACCCCTTTTGTTCCATTATAAGAAGCATCCACACCATACCTTAGGTTTTGTGTTCCTCCTTCTACGTACACACTATGTTTATGATCAAAAGAATTTCTTAATGGCAATACTAACCAATTTGTATCCACTCCTTTTCGTATCTGCGCATATTTTTTACTATATGAATTTATGATATTTCCCATATTATCTCCTGCCGATACATCAAACAACCCGGCAAGTCTCTCTATTTCCAACTTCTCGGATGCGTTAGCCAAATTATAATCTCTCAAGTCAGGCATTTCCAAAGTCCCTGTAAAATTATACGACACACGTACCTCACCCGGTTTAGGAGCCACTGTAGTAATGACAACAACCCCATTTGCTGCACGTGAACCATAAATTGCAGTTGCAGCAGCATCCTTCAAAATTGTCATACTTTCAATTCGGGTAGGATCAAGATCATACACCTTCTCTATGCTCACTTCAAAGCCATCCATAATGAAAGTAGGCAAGTTAGGATTATTCTCTAAATTTGATTTAGAAAGTTGATCTTTATCCAAATCCCTCACTCCAACTCCTGAACGTCCACGAATATACATCTCTGGTAATGCATTTGGATCTGAACCAAATTGCGTATTTGTCATAAGACGGAAAGAAGGATCAAAAGACTGCATAGCATCAATTACATTAGTTTGCGATACCTTCCGTAAATCATCGCCTGTAATCTGCGTAGAACTACCAGTAAAGCTAGTTTTACGAACATTACTATATCCAGTCACAACCACATCATCCAATGTTTTTACATCATCAACCAAAGTAATTTCAAGACTTTTCCGACGGGTAGCATCCACTTGGAGAGTCTGCTTTTTCATACCGATAAAAGAGACTTCCAAAGTCACTTTGTCACTTTTCACATCCAACGTAAACTCACCTTCGATATTGGTAGAAGTACCCGTACGAGTACCTTTTACGATGACGCTAGCTCCTGGTATCGGTTCCTTATTCGAATCAATAACCGTACCACGGATACGATTATCACGCTTCTCGGTCTGCAATTTACGAACAACAACAATACCATCTTTCACCACATAATCAAATCCCTGGGGATTTAAAATCAACTTCAGAGCGACTTCCCATTTCTCATTTTTTGCATTAATTGATACGGGAGGAACTCCTTTAAACATTTGTGAATTATACAACATATTCACTCCTGTTTGTTTCTTCACTGCATCCAAAACTGTCTCGATAGAGACATTATGCAGATTCAAAGTTACCGTCTTATCCTGTGACGGTAGAGCCCATGTGCTAAATGTGCAACACACTGCCACTAAAAAACATAGTAGCCATCGTTTTTCTCTCATAAATTAATGATTAAACTTTACCTAATATTCTATTTATTCTTACTCTTTCATTCCACCGTATATCAATACTTTCCGCCCACTGATTTTATAAGTCAGATCACCTGTCAGTTCTAATGCATCCAGGAACGAGTTGATCGCTCCGTAACGTTTCAAACTGCCGCTGTAAGTTATGTCGCGCAGATCCGGTGTTTCATAATAAACCTGTATATCATACCAGCGTTCAAATGTCTCCATGATCTCCCCTAAAGAACGGTTTTTAAAGTTGTACACACCGTTTACCCATCCGATATATTCATCCAGGTCGACGGTGCGCTTCTCTGTACCATTGGCAGAGACTACTGCTTGTTCGCCCGGCTGAAGAGTTACCGTTCCGACATTCGGTGCAGAGAATTGTACTTTTCCGCGCACCAATGTAGTGTAACAAACGGAAGCATTAGTATAAGCATTCACATTAAATGCCGTACCAAGCACCATCACTTCACCAAGATGAGTTTGTACCACAAATGGATGAGATTCATCCTGCACAACTTCAAAATAAGCCTCACCCTCCAAAGCTACAATCCTGCGTTTACCCGCAAAACGTACCGGATAAGTCAGCCTGGAACCAGCATTCAAATGAACTGTTGTTCCATCAGCGAGGATTACAGTATTTTCCCCTCCACGTGGTATAATAAGTTCATTTGACTTAACCGGCTTCTCTTCGACGTTTTTCTCTTCGTGTTGCGTTGTGACGGTTGGTTCATATGACAGCACTCCTTCCTTATATTTTACCTGGACGCCGTCTACTATTACGTTAACTTCTTTCTTATGTACATCAATAATGCTACCATCGGGTAAAGTCAATTGTGCCTGTTGAACTCCCGGCTGAATCAATGGTCTACTTTCCTCTTCAGTCGAAACATAATTCAACGTATAGAAAGATAAACCGATTACTAAAAAAACAACAGCTGCTGCAACAGACCACCAAATCCGGAAAGCTCGAGGCTTCTTTATCTCCGGTCCCGTTTGTCCGATTTTCTGAAGGAAAGATTCATAGCCTTTCTTTGATGAATAATTTTTATATTCTTCAAATGCAACTCTTAATGTCTCGCCATTCTGTAATTGCTCAAACACTTTTTGTAAGTCCGGGCATTCTGCCAATCGCTTTTCAAGCTTTTGCTGTTCCGATTCGTTAGCTTCTCCTAAAAGAGCTTTCTTCATTAAAGCGGCATCTGGATATACATTTTCGAACTTCTTCATCTTAGTTCTCCTTTTTAAATTAAACAATTGTTTAATTTGCTTTATTATAGATATACATA
>DXOJ01000116.1 GCA_019412865.1 Bacteroides sp.
GAGACAGGTTTTAAAATAAAAATACTCGAAATAAGATGTTACTCACCGGATGAAGTACCAAAAGGGCACATATCAGACCGACAGCAAAACCGGAAAGCACCTCACCCAGCGTGTGATGCCCCAACACAATGCGCGCAGAACCTAATATACCGGCAATCAAAATAAACAGGCATAGCCATGCGACCGGATTGTAACCGAACAAGGCGCTGAAAGAAATCAATCCCCCGATCACTCCGCCCATTCCTGCCATGTGTTCGCTCAACTTCCATTTCAGGTTTACCGCAATGCAAATGATGGACACTACCAGAGAAGCAAGAATGATACCGGTCATATACCACGGGAGATTCAGCTTGCGCATCATCAGCAGGCAGAACACATACGAGATGATGGTCAGCAGGATAGGCACATAACGCTTCTTACGTTCACTCAACTCCTGACGGGCAAACCCATTGATTTTACGAAACAAGAAAATTGTAATAGTAGGTGTCAGTATGGTGAAGCAGTAAACGATTCCCAACACTATCAACTTATATTGTATCGGCATGATACGAAGATAAGAAAACAGGAATAACACCAGAAACGATAAAAACGGAATAGAAAATGGAGTAAAGACCATCGAAGTGACTCTCGCCACCTGCAACATCGTCTTATCCGCTATGATATGTTCTCTCTCTCTGTCCACTCTTCTTTGATTACTAGTTACTAATTATAAATTACAATTCTCATTCTTCATTGTCAATTATCCATTATTTCCGCAGTCTCGCCACGGGGATATTCAGTTGTTGACGGTATTTGGCTACTGTCCTGCGGGCAATGGGATAACCTTTCTCCTTTAATATATCCGCCAATTCATCATCGGTCAGGGGTTTCTTCTTGTCCTCGCCTTCAATACACTCTTTCAGGATCTTACGAATCTCACGGACAGACATCTCTTCGCCATCTTCTGTGGTATATCCGTCGCTGAAAAAGTATTTGAGCGGATAGATACCGTAATTCGTCTGTACATATTTACTGTTACTCACACGGGAGATTGTCGAAATATCCAATCCCGTACGTTCCGCCACGTCTTTCAGAATCATCGGTTTCAATAGCGATTCATCTCCTTCCAAGAAGAAAGGACGTTGCAGGTCGATAATCGCCTGCATGGTAACCATCAAGGTATTCTGACGCTGACGGACAGCATCGATAAATCCTTGTGCCGCATCCATTTTCTGTTTCAGAAACATCATCGCTTCTTTAGATTCCTTAGACTGGTTAGCCCTGTTTTTTGTATGCTCCTCCACCATTTCCGTGAAGTCACGACTCATACGGAGTTCGGGAACATTGCGGTTATTGAGACTTACATTGATGGTTCCGTCATCATACGTTTCCACAATAAAGTCAGGAACTATTTGTTGGAGATTTCTGCCAATTGCTTCTCCTAAAGAAGCACCCGGACGTGGATTCAGTTTGGTTATTTCAGTAATGGTTTCCTGGAAAGTCTCTTCATCAATATCCAGTTTCTTTATAATCTTCTCCCAATGTTTACGGGTGAATTCTTCGTAACATTCTCTGATAATCCTTTCTTCCAGATTCAAGATAGGACTGGGAGTTTTCTCTTCTTCTTTTTTCCGGCGAATCTGTATCAACAGACATTCCTGAAGACTACGCGCACCGATACCTGCCGGATCGAAGTCCTGTAAGATGCTCAATGCTTCTTCCAGTTCCTCCTCGGTCGATTCGATACCGGCATAAATCGCCAGTTCGTCGCAGATACTTTCCAAAGATTTGCGAAGCAATCCGTCATCATCCAATGAACCGATCAGGTATTCCACCAAGTCACACTGGTGCTCTGTCAGGTTGCGTTCACGCAACTGTTCTTTCAGGATTTCATAAAAAGAGGTGGAGTCGGAAAATGGAATATCCTCCGCCTGTTCATCTTTCGAACGGTTGTTCTCTTGCAATTTATAATCGGGAATATCATCTTCTGTCAGATAGTCACTCAAAGAATCATAGTCGTTGGCATCGCTATCCATGCCATCCTCTGCATTGTCGGTATCAGAATATTCATCATCCGTAGCATTCTCTTCTTTACCTTCTTCAAGTGCCGGATTTTCAAGCAGTTCAGCATGGATACGGTCTTCCAACTCTACTGCGGGAAGCTCCAACAGTTTCACGACCAGAATCTGCTGGGGCGAGAGCGTCTGTACCTGCTGTTGCGCCTGAGATTGTATTTGACGGGAACCTTGTGCCATATTCGTTTTTGCTTTCTACTGTTTCTCGCTACAAAAGTAACTTTTTAACGAGAGATTACACAGATTAGGGAGATAATTTTTAATCCTATAACACAAAATTCGTTATCTTTGTTGCACGAACTTAAAAACTAGGACAATATGTTTGCCAAAGAAACGTATATGCAGCGGAGAGCCCTGCTAAAAAAGAACTTAGGCTCCGGAGTGTTGTTATTTCTCGGAAATGACGAGTGCGGACTGAATTACGAAGATAACACATTCCGTTATCGTCAGGATTCCACTTTCCTTTATTATTTCGGACTTTCATGTGCCGGACTTTCGGCTATTATCGATATAGATGAAGACAAAGAAATTATCTTTGGTGATGAGTTGTCTATCGACGCAATCGTATGGATGGGATCACAGCCGACGTTGCACGAAAAATGCGAACGTGTAGGCGTAAAAAATCTGATGCCGTCTGCTGACATTGTAAGCGACCTCCATCAGTGTGTACAGAAAGGGAAAGCAATTCACTATCTGCCTCCTTACCGCCCTGAACATAAACTGAAACTGATGGACTGGCTGGGTATTCCTCCCGCACATCAGGAAGGTTCTGTTCCATTCATCCGTGCCGTGATCGCTCAACGCAACTATAAATCTGCAGAAGAAATCGTAGAAATAGAAAAGGCTTGCGATGTAACTGCCGATATGCATATTACAGCTATGAAAGTACTTCGTCCGGGTATGTACGAATATGAAGTGGTAGCTGAAATGAACCGGGTGGCCGAATCTAATAACTGCCAGCTATCATTCGCTACAATTGCCACTATCAACGGGCAGACTCTGCACAATCATTATCACGGAAATAAAGTGAAGCCGGGTGATTTGTTCTTAATCGATGCCGGTGCAGAAGTAGAGTCAGGTTATGCGGGTGATATGTCGTCTACCATTCCTGCCGATAAGAAGTTCACCACCCGTCAGCGTGAAGTATACGAGATTCAGAACGCCATGCATCTGGAATCCGTAAAGGCTCTCCGTCCGGGTATTCCTTATATGGACGTATACGAACTGTCAGCCCGCGTCATGGTGGACGGCATGAAGGCGCTCGGATTGATGAAAGGGAATACCGAGGATGCTGTACGCGAAGGTGCCCATGCGTTGTTCTATCCGCACGGATTAGGTCACATGATGGGATTGGATGTACATGATATGGAGAATCTGGGAGAGATATGGGTAGGTTACAACGGCCAGCCGAAGAGCACACAGTTCGGTCGCAAATCGCAACGCCTCGCCATTCCATTGGAACCGGGATTCGTACATACGGTAGAACCGGGCATTTACTTTATTCCGGAATTGATCGATATGTGGAAAGCAGAAAAGAAATTCACTGATTTCATTAACTATGATGTGGTCGAGACTTACAAGGATTTCGGCGGCATCCGTAACGAAGAAGATTATCTGATTACTGAAACCGGTGCTCGCAGACTGGGTAAGAAAATACCTTTGACGCCGGAAGAAGTGGAAGCTTTGCGGTAAAAGCAAACTGTCGGAATAAGACGAGATTATATCTATTACACAATAGCGGAAGTTTTTCATTTATATGAGAAACTTCCGCTATTTTCATCAAAGTACCAAATAATCCATTTCTTTGCACATTTTTTCTACACACTTTTTGCCAAATCTTCCGTAATATTGCATCAGAATTTAATTACTTACTTTTATGCTTAATATAAAATGATGAATTACACCATGAAGAAACTACTTTTATTCGTATGCCTGTTGTCAGTAAGTTTACTATCTGCCGTAGCCGAAAATTATCCTTATAAAAGCGATGTGCTTTGGGTTACTGTCCCCAATCATGCCGACTGGCTTTATAAGACAGGAGAAAAAGCGACGGTGGAAGTACAATTTTATAAATATGGTATTCCGGGAGATAACGTAGTTATCAGCTATGAAATAGGCGGAGATATGATGCCTGCCGATACGAAGGGAAGCGTGACACTGAAAAATGGCAGGGCTGTGGTGCCAATCGGTACGATGAAAGAACCCGGATTTCGTGATTGTCGCCTGAAAGCAACTGTTGACGGAAAAACGTATTCGCATCATGTGAAAGTAGGTTTCTCACCGGAAAAGTTAAAACCTTATACTACTATGCCTTCCGATTTCAATGAATTTTGGGAGAAGGCTAAAGCAGGGCAAAAGGACTTTCCGCTGACTTATACAAAAGAACATGTCGAAAAGTATTCTACGGATAAAATAGATTGTTATTTGGTGAAACTTCAATTGAATAGACGTGGCCAATGCGTCTATGGTTATTTATTCTATCCAAAGAAAGAAGGTAAATTTCCGGTTGTATTGTGTCCGCCGGGAGCAGGAATCAAAACGATCAAAGAGCCTTTGCGTCATAAATATTATGCAGAACAAGGATGCATCCGTTTTGAAATAGAAATACACGGTCTTAATCCTGAAATGAGCGAAGAAGACTTTAAGGAAATCAGCAATGCATTCAATGGCAGAGAGAACGGATATTTAACCAATGGACTGGACAGCCGTGATAATTATTATATGAAACGGGTATACCTGGCTTGCGTTCGCAGCATTGACTTCCTGACTTCCTTGCCAGAATGGGATGGTAAGAATGTGATTGCCCAGGGTGGTAGTCAGGGGGGTGCGCTGGCATTAATCACTGCCGGACTAGACCAGCGCGTGACAGCCTGTGTTGCCAATCATCCTGCTTTAAGCGATATGGCCGGATATAAGGCAGGCCGCGCCGGTGGTTATCCTCATTTCTTCAGAAATTCCGTAGACATGGATACGCCTGAAAAGATGAAGACGATGGCTTATTATGATGTGGTAAACTTCGCCAAACAAATCAAGGCGGATACTTATATAACGTGGGGATTCAACGACGATGTATGTCCGCCGACAACCAGCTACATTGTATATAATGTATTAAACTGTCCCAAAGAAGCATTGATTACTCCGATTAACGAACATTGGACGTCAAATGATACTGAATACGGGCATTTGCTTTGGATAAAGAAACATCTGAAATAATGTTTAGCCCTCTTGTAGAATGACAATATTTAAACGCCGGATAACTGACTTTCATTATCAGTATATCCGGCGTTCAAGCATATTTCTATTAAACTTATTTTAGTTCAAGCCACACCATTTCAGAAACTCGCCCTTCGAAACGGAAGCACAACCTGTAGTAGAATGACCACCACCAAAATATGGATAATCACGATCGGGCACCGCACCTTCGCATCCCCAACCTTCATAATACATATATAGCTTATCTCCGTATTCCAAGACCTCTCCAAACCATATACCACCCTGATCCCAAGTTTCAGCTTCTCCTCTTTTAAAGAATGGTTTTGTATTATTTACTTTTGTCCAATTCAACAAATCATCAGAATAAGCCACATGAAAACGTTCCGGAAAATCAAAATGCCGTGTACTTCCCTGATAAATCATAAACCATTTGTTCACATCTTTCAGACGGAATATACGGGAGCCATTCACTGTCATACAGTCGTGATTGGCCGGTCCACCGCCAGGAGTAAGTATTGTTCGGATTTCAGCGTTATCAAAGCTCATCGGATCCGTAGTAATAGCACAATCTATTTTCATATGTGAACCATTGTCATAACCGTAGCCGTAGAATATATAGTATTTTCCGTCATGAAATATTGCGTCACTGCATCCTACCCCATCACGTAGCATAACAGCATCGCTAAATGTATATCCACCATCTGCCGAGTATCGGCACGCCAGCGATCCGCGACGATCTGCATCAGCTGTACCTCTCACTGCCTGATAGTAGAAATATAGTTTCCCATCTCCGCCCATTACCGGAGCACAATCAAGTAAATGCAGTTCGTCACACGTTCCTTTCGCCCCATGTGGAATAACCGGATTAGTCGGGTATGCTTCCCATCCTCCTACAGGATTGAATGAGCTTGCACTTTGTCGAAAAAGTCCAATCTGGTCATGATATTCATTCATTGCGTCATAGCCGCTTCCTCGTGCATACATCCACCAATTTCCGTCAGGTGATTCTATCGGAGACAAAATTGCAGCATTGGCAATATGTTCGCACATCCAACGTTCAGCCCCTTGATAGGTCAACACAGGATTAGCTTCATAGCGAGTTAATAATTGTTCAGCCTCATTATTTGGTCCGACAATATCATCAAAATAATATACATCTCCTGCCCCGCCCGCAATGCCGGCATCAAAAACAATCACAATTTTGTCATAAGTCTCATCGGGAAGATTCCATGAAGTAAAGTCAAAAGTCAATGTTTCCCACTGATTGGCTACCGTTGTCTTAACGTTCTGCATCTCTTTACTATCTGCCCCACCGGTACTCTCCAGTTTGAAATAAACAGGACTTCCCACTTTAGGCGAGTAGACTTTTACCGTAAAACGTCCGCCATTCTTAGAGAAATTAAACTTTGAGTTATATCTGGACGTAACAGGTTCTGACCAGATAAGTTCCCATTGGTCACCTGCCGCAACGACTTTTCCACACTTACTGCTCGTATTTATACCGCTCATATGAGGATTATCCACAATGCTATACTCTAGCCGGTCATTGGTACGGAATGTGACAAGTGAGGTTTCGAAATTACAATAATTAATATATTGTTTTTCACCCGGCTCCGGTTCCGGCTCTGTTTTCACACCTGTCTTTTGGCGAATATTATCAAAATACCATTCTTCCCCCGAACCCGTCTCACCAGCATCAAAAAGGATAATCACTTTATCATAGACATTATCCGGCAAATTCAATACCGAGAAATCAAACTCCAATGTTTCCCATTCATTAGCTACTTTAGAAACGACGTTCGAGATTTCCTTAGCATCTGCCCCCAACGAGCTTTCAAGTTTAAAGAAAATATGACCGCCTACTTTGGGAGAACGTACCTGCATGCTAAAACAAGCACCGTCTTTTGTAAAATCAAACTTTTTCGCCAACGGATCAGACCAAATCAGTTCCCACATATCACCTGCAGAAACAACCTTTCCACATTTGTTACTGGCATTGACACCCTCTTTATACGGATTATCAACAATATTATACTTCAACTGGTCATTGGTATGAAATGAAACGAGTGTTGTCTCGAAATTACAAAGATCCACAAACGTTTCCTCTTCAACAGGCGGTTCTACAGGCGGCACAATCGAATTTTGTGCCGTTGTTTCATCGCTACAGGAAAATGCGGTCAATGCCAGTACCCATAAATAGCTTTTTATCTTCATTGTTTTCATTTTCTACAAGTTTATAACATTCATCAATTAGTCGGATAACCCAGATTTTGTTCCAACTTCGGATTGGCCAAACGTTCTTCACGCGGAATGGGGAATAAATTACGATAAGAATCGCTGGAATCATGCAAGAACCATTTCTTTGTAGTAAACTGTCCGAAACGAATGAGTTGTTGACGTCTATGACCTTCCTGACAAAATTCCCAGGCGTATTCCTGTAAAAAACGGTCATCATTCAGTTCGGATACTTTCAAGACCTTGTCACCGGTAAAATCGGTAAAAGCACGTTTACGAACATCATTGATAAGATTTACGATATCCTGAGTAGCCACCTTTCCACCTTTGCGATACATTGCTTCAGCTTTCATGAAAAAGACATCAGCGTAACGGAATAATACAAAATCATTAGCCAGCGTGTTCAAAGCTCCTTTTTTTACTTCATATTTATTGAGACGGGCTCCTGTCTGTTCGCCTGTAGTCGGTATATCATCCCCCTCGAACAAAGGAACATCTTTTGTGTAACAAAGTAATTTTCCCGCATCACGAGGGTCCCAAGGATCGCAATACATAGGAGCACCGGGTGTACCGAACTGCCCTGTATTATCATACAACTGCCCAATCATCCATGATTTCTCAAATCGCTTATCATCAGAATGATAACTATTGGCAAACTCCGGCGTAGCACAGCAGCCACCCCAGAAACCCGTTATAGTGGCGGCATGATACTGATATTTCCAATGTTGTGTCCACAGGTGGGGAAGGAAAGTACCTTCGCCATCATAAATATCATCATTACTGATACCCATAATGATTTCAGGCGAATCTTCATTATTGGTCACAAAAGGAGATTTATAATCTGCCTCCAACTGATATTGATGTGAACCGATAATATCGTCACACAGTCCTATCACTTCATCCCAATAAGTTACTCCCTTAGCTTCCCATACTTCTGCATTCAAATAAACCTTGGCCAGTAGCATGGAAGCAGCATTCTTATCCCAACGACCATAACTTTTATCAGCCAAATGTTCTATATTTTGAGAGATTTCATTCACAATGAACTTAAATACATCCGCACGTTTTGAAGTTTCGGGCAGCCATCCTTCCGGAATATCATATTGAGTTACCAACGGAACATTGCCGAACATATCTATAAGTATGTAATACCAGAAGGCACGCGCTACCTTAAGCTCTGCCATAATCATATCATTATCGACACCGGCATTAGTAAACTCGAATAATAACCGGTTGCAATTGTTGATAGCCGTATAAGCCCTGCGCCAGTTACCCAGGAAATGAGCATCGTCATAAAGCCACTTATGTTGATTCAGTCGAAAATAGATTCCACCATCATACCAGGAGCCTCCACGCTTCGGAGTCACCCACAGGTCTGAACATTCTTCATTCGTATATAGATAGCAGCCGGCTGTATGGGCATCAAAACCACCATATAGCATTTTCAAGTCATTATAGACTTTTCCCAACGCTCCGGGTACATCCTTATCGGTGAAACCTTTAAAATATTCATCCGCCGTAAGTTGGTCATAAACTTCTTCTGTCAGGTCGGTGCATGAGCTGAATCCAATCAAGGAGAGCAGCAAACCGCATATAATCTTTGTACTTTTCATTGTCATTCAGTATTAAAATCCTATTTTTACTCCAAGTGAAAATGTTCTCGTTGTCGGATATCCGGTATAGGAATCCATTCCCGGAGTCAGTCCGTTAAAGTTGACCTCCGGATCTACGCCTTTATATCCGGTAAATGTATAAAGGTTCAAACCCGAAAGATAAACCCGCAAATTCTGTATCACCGAAGATTTCAACTTGAAATTGTATCCTAATGTCACGTTATCGATTTTCACATAGTCGCCATTTTCAATATAGTAGCTTACGTAAGCCGGTGACTTTCTTACATACTGTCCATAAACCTTATCCAGCAAGGTTTTCGGGTAATTAAACTGTGTTCCTTTTTCGAATGTCTCATACAGCATACGATACTGATTCAATATCTGATAGTCAAATGCTCCGCGAAGTGACACCGTCAAATCAAAGTTCTTGTAGGATAATGCTGCTGTAAATCCCGCTCTCATAGTGGGAATACCATTTCCGAGCACAGTACGGCTGCTATTATCGCCATATTCTCCTCCTTCAATAACCCATTCGCCACTTTCCGTCATACCGATACTTTTCCATCCATAAAAATTACCGATAGCTCCGCCTTCTTTTACCAGATGAGTGGATTTTTGTACCGGCGCACCGGTAGAACCTAATTCAAGAAAATCTCTTTGATATTTCTCATTCGAGAGTTTCTTCAATTTATTGGTATTATAGGAAAAGTTTGCTGTCAAATTCAGTTTCCAATCCCGGTTATTAACAACCAGTCCTGATAATACGGCTTCTACTCCGGAGTTTTCTACCGTACCGACATTGGCCAGTGTAGTGGAAGCCAAGTTAGGAGGCACCGGCACATTATAGGTATATAGCAAGTCTCTGGTCTCTCTCCGGTAATAGTCAATAGAACCCGACAGGCGGTTTTTAAACAAGGCAAAGTCCAGACCGATATTTAACTCATGTTTTTCTTCCCACTTCAAATCAGGATTGGCATTTTCAGTCGGAGCCACTGTCCGCACCCATTGCCCGTTTATCAAGACCGGATCACCAAACGCATAACGCAAATGAGATTGATAAGGATTGGTCGGTTCAATACCCGTTACACCATATCCGACTTTTAGTTTCAGTTCATTGACAAATTTAACATTCCGCATGAATTTCTCCTGCGAGATACGCCAGGCACCAGACGCTGCATAAAACAAACCCCACTGATGATTTTTACCGAATTTGCTGGAACCTTCATAACGTAAACTACCCGAAAACAGATATTTCTCATCATAATTGTAATTCACGCGCCCAAAGAAGGAAATCAGTTTGTTCATAAATTTATGTCCGTCCATAGACGCAAGTCCTTCTTTTAACGCCATTCCCAAACCGGGTTTCGCGTAGCCCAAGGCATCTGTCGGATAATTATAATTGTACAAATTAAAATTCTGTTCTTCAAAATCATTATAGCTATATCCTCCAAGTATGCTGAAATCGTGTTGTTTGATTGCTTTAGAATATTGTCCGTACAGTTCTAATGTCTTTGATTCATTATACATCGCTTCACGCCACACTTGTCCATCGTGTATGTCATCGTAATTACGGGTAGCAAATGTTCCGTTATTATTATTGTAAGTCCGCAGGCTTCCCAATGCAGTTAATGACAGTTCTTCTATCGGTCGGTAGACAATCTTACCGGTAGAGGTGAATTCATTCCATTTCAAGTCTTTCTGATATTCATTTATCAATCTTACCGGGTTCTCAACTTCATAGAAAGTAGAATATTTACCTGTATTTGCATCGTAAACCGGATTCGTCGGATTTCCTGTCAGGGTAGCAAAATAAACAGCTCCCTGATCGACTGCCGAACCTTTCACTATCACATAATTGATGTCTCCGCCTACTGACAATTTTCCATCAAAAAAGCTACGGTCCAGTCCTATTTTAAAAGTAGTCCGCTCCTGGTCGGTATTTTTCATAATGCCTTCCCGTTTCCGGTAATTCACACTGGCATAATAATTGGTTTGTGCATCTCCACCCTGCAAGGAGATATGATGAGTATGACTCCAGGCATCGCGGAACACTTTATCTTTCCATACGGTATTTGCCCCTCCATCGTTAATAACGGAAACCAGACCGTCTGTTAATTCCGGCAGTCTGCGGAATTCATCAGGAGAAAGAACATCTATCTCATTAGAAATTTGTTCGAGACTAAGATAACCGTGGTAAGATAGGGTCGCCTTCCCTGTACTCCCTTTTTTGGTTGTAATCAAAATAACTCCGTTCGTTCCCCGTGTACCATAAATGGCAGCAGCCGAACCGTCTTTCAAAACGTCAATCGTTTCAATATCATCTACCGATATATTATTTAATGTACCGGGCACTCCATCAATAACGACAAGAGGCTGCTGATTGCCCGTGAGTGTGGATACACCGCGCAACATAAGCTGTACACCACTATCATTCGGATCTCCCGAAGTAGTATTAATGGCCAAACCCGCCACTTTGCCTTGCAATAACTGAAGCGGAGAAGTGACAGCTCCCTGTACGAATTGATCGCTGTTGACGGAAGATACGGCATTAGTCAAAGTACTTCTTTTGACTGTTCCGTATCCCACCACCACGACATCGTCAAGTACAGTGACGTCCTCCGACATTTTGATCTGAAGATTTGTTTGCGAAGGCGCCACTGATTTTTCTATTGTTACATAACCTATTGAAGAAAACACAAGCACAGGATGTGCACCTGTCAATGTTAACGTAAAAGCCCCGTCGAGGTCCGTGCTGACTCCGTTGGTGGTTCCTTTTTCTACTACTGTCACTCCGGGTAGACCGCTGCCGTCAGCGTCTTTCACTGTTCCAGATACTTTCCTGCCTTGTGCTGATATGCTTACAGCAATCAGAAACAGGAAAACACTTAACATGATTTTTTTAAGTTCCAATGTTCCATTCATATGTACTAGTTTTTGTTAATAAGATGTATTGTTTACTCCGCAAACTTAGACAATTGTACATTTTAGGGGATGGACAATTATTTCAAATGGATGGATAATACATCTAAAGGAGCTATTTATGAGTTTTTTAGCTATTTTCGGGCATTATGCCTGATTCACGCCACTGCTTGGGAGACTGTCCGAAACATTTTTTAAATGCACGGCTGAAATAATAAGAATCAGAGAATCCTACTTCATATGCTATTTCGGCAACTGTCTTATCTGTCTCTATCAGCAAACGGGCAGCATACTTCAAACGTATATTCTGAATAAATTCATTGATAGACTGTCCTGTAATTGCATGCAGTTTACGGTAAAGGGATGCTTTACTCATGCCCAGTTCATTGCACAGGAAATCAACATTAAGCTCCGTATCAGCCAGATGTTTAAACACAATGGCTACAGCTTTATTCAAAAATTCTTCATCTGAATTTGAATGAGTAACTTCCACATTGGACAGGTCAATATCAATTTTATATTTTTGTTTCGCCTTGAAACTATTATAAAGTAGGTTTCTAATTCGCAGTTCCAGCAGAGACAATTCAAAAGGTTTGGTCATATAAGCATCTGCTCCCGACTTATATCCGGAATATTTATAACTATCCTCCGACAATACGGTCATTAAGATTATTCTGATATGACTCGTTTCTATATTACTTTTCAAAGTCTTGCACAAATCGTATCCACTCATCTCTTTCATCTTCACATCACTGACAATGATATCCACTTTCTGTTCTGCAATAAAAGAAATTGCAGCCTCAGCACTATCCACTACCGAAACCTTGAATGAAGCTGATAGATAATCGGTAATAATCTCCCGCAAATCCTGGTCATCCTCCGCAACGAGTACATGAGTACCCTCACACATTTTTATAAATTCCGGTTCGGAGAATTCCTCGTTATCCGTATTCTGATAGGGATTCTCTGAGAAAACATCCAATCTGTAATCTACCACCGACCTGGGAGTTGCCTGTGCCAAATTATCACGAAGCGGTATGGAAAAACAAAAACTGGTTGTCTCTTTGGGCAAAGAGGTTGCCGTGATTTCCCCCTCATGCATTTCTACCAATGACTTCACATAGGAAAGTCCGACCCCAGACGAATATCTGTCATAGGAGCTATTGGTAAAGAAACGCTCGAATATAAAAGGTAATTTCTTCGGGTCGATTCCGTCTCCCGTATTGGTAAGCGTGGTAGTTACCTGCCCGGCATCAGACTTCACTTCAATAGTAATGGTACCGTTCTGATTGGTATACTTATAAGCATTCGACAGAAGGTTATCAAAGATCTTCTCCAACTTATCCGCATCGGCATGAATCATCATATCTCCTTCAAAGCCTTTTATTTCGACATGAATTCCTTTAGATTCAAACATCAGCGTATGTTTATGTAACACAGAGACTATGAACTGTTCGTATTGAATAGGTTCTATATGTAGTTTCAGATGTTCCAACTCTCTGAAGGCGAGCAATTCATTAATGAGATTCAACAGTTTATCTGCATTCTTCTTGATTATATTATAATAATGGTTAGCATTCGACTCCTTCACACGATTCTCCATAAATTGGTTGACAGGACCTAATATGAGAGAAAGAGGAGTTTTAAATTCATGAGATATATTCACAAAGAATTTGAATTTCAATTCATTTATTTCCTGGTCTTTTTTCCTTTCCAGCTTTTCCAATGCAAGTGCATGTTTACTTCGGGCATTGGTAAACAAGAGGAAAATTAAATAAAAGGCCGAGCCTAAAAGAATCAATGTAAACGATAGTTTGGCAGGAAGCCGCTGCCACCAGGGAGGACGAATATAGATATTTAGAGTGCGCTTGTTGTCTGCCAGATTTCCCTCTTTATCTACCGTGCAGATGCTCAACTGATAGTGTCCATAATTCAATCCCGTAAAGTCGATTCTGGTTTTGCTGCCCAATTTGTGCCATTGCCCATCCTGACCGGAAAGTTGGTAGGCAAACTGCGGACGATTGTAAGGTTCAAACACATTACATGTAAAATCCACTCCCCAGGAGGTATTACGATAATCCAGGCATATTTCATCTATGATATTCAAATCCTGATGTAGTACATTGTCTTGCCCGATTGTTTGTTTCTCACCATTAATGTAGAGGTTATTCCACCATATCGGGTAGATATACGAGTCATTTTTTTCCTGTTCCGGTTCTACTACAACTAGTCCTTCAGTACTCCCGAAATAAAGTTTACTTCCGATATTTGCCCCTGCTTTATAATTGAAACGGTTCGTAGGCAGACCGTCATTAATGGTATAATGCGTAAAAAGAGAGAAATCAGGATTACATTTACACAATCCCTGATTAGTAGATAACCAAATCTGATTATTCTTATCTTGCAAAATGGCATATATTGTATTATCACACAAACCATTCTTCTCAGTATATCGGCAAATTGACAAATCGGCAGGATTGATGATAGCAAGTCCGGTATTCTCCGAGCCGACAGCTATCCTACCATCATTCAACTCACGAAGGGTTATATTGTTATAAACTTGTTCCGGCAATGCTACGACTTTGTAATTCTGTGATTTATCTAGTAAAAAGACTCCGTAATTATAAGAAGCAATCCATATATTACCGCGTTTATCTTCTAATAAGTCCCAGACAAAAAGATCGGCAGGTAACTCTACAGCAGCACGTTCAATGGTGTGGGTAACGGGATTATACACACACAATCCGCCAAACTGCGTCCCTACCCAAATCGTACCCTTACTATCTTGCAAGATACAATATACATTATTGTATGAGATACTCTTCGAGTCCTGAATATGTTGCCGGTAATGCTTGAATAAAGAACTACCTTTGGAAAGAAGATTCACTCCACCATAATAAGTGCCAATCCAAAGATTCTGCTGATTGTCAACACAGAGTGAATGTATATTGTTACTGCTGATATTACTATTATCCGTATTTAATATACCGATCAAATCATGGTTCATATTAAGAACAAATAATCCGTAGTTTTCTGTCCCTACAAGAATTTTTTCATTTTCACAAAGAATGGGACTAATGGCTCCCCGTTGAATCGAATAATCCCCTTTATTGGCAGCCACTGTGTGGAAAAGTCCCGAATGAGCATAATGTACATTCACTCCACCAAAGAAAGTGCCTATCCACATATTCTTCTTTTCATCCGCATAGATACAATAAATGGCATTATCAGACAAACCGTCCGTTTGAGTACTTTTGGCATATACATACTCTATTCCTGCCTTAGTACAGAGTGTAATACCTTTTTCTGTTCCTATCCAGATATTACCTTTCGCATCCGCTCCAAAATCACGTACTATGTTATTGGAAAGATTCTGCTTTTCTTCACAATAATGGACGGAACATAGCTTTTTTCTATCCAGCCGGAAAGCACCGTCTCCATTGCTTCCAATCCAAAGGTTTCTGTCTTCATCCTCATACAGCCTATTGATATTCTCATGGCAAGGGAGTTGTTCATAAGATAAGGTTTTAAACTCTTTCCGGTCACGGTCATATTTTGACACCAGCCCGTTTCCACCGCCTACCCACAAGCTCTGGTCTGTATCCAGTAATATGGAATAAATAAGATTAGTGACACGGGCATCTGCCGAATCATACAAGCTCTGATAAACAACATTTGTGCCGGCAGCGATATCCAGCTTATTAATTCCCCGGTCTGTTCCTACCCAAATAATGCCGTCTATATCTTCTTTCATACAAAGTATGATATTGGAAGATAAACCAACGGGAGATTCTTTTTCATCGCTATATCGGGTATATTGATTGGATAACCTGTTATAAAGGTACAACCCGTGATCCGTACCGAACCACAGGTTGTTTTTAGAATCTTCATAAACGAAGTATATTTTTGACCGGAAATCATTCTTCAAGTGTTTGAAGGTATATTCTTCAAAACTATATCCATTATAACGATAGGCGCCATATGTCGTAGAGAACCACATATATCCCCTGCTGTCTTTAAATATATTCCACACCCAGGTATATTTAAGCCCCTCCCCACCGGAGACATGCCTGAAAGACATATCGCCAGCCCAAGTCCTGATATGTAATAATAGTATTATAAATACAAAAACAATACGTAGTTTCATCAATTATCGTGGTTTTATGATCTCATAGTCAAAGATATAAAAAATAGTTATGCAGATTATTTTTTAAGCATACTTTTAAGTGTTATTCCGGGCTGTACTCCCCAATTTGCGGAAATTCTGTAATCCGAAGTGTAGTACATCCATAAGGAATTAATTCGATATCCTCTATTTCCTGGGCAACTTCAGCACCAAACATCACTGTGTATGGCAAAGGACCGGCACTCTTGTTATATGATTTCCAGTTTGGCATCATCCGCGCCTTTGTTTTTATAGTGATAGGGGCATTAGCTACATTCCATGGATAGCCATCTTCCTTATTGACTTCGTTCACTTTACTCAAATCTACTTGATAGTGTTCCTGCATATTCTCTTTGGTAGTTTCAATCAGTGTGTAATTCCAAGGAGTCTTGGCTATATGCTGATAATAACTAAGTCCTTCCGCTCCATTCTTTATTTCCTGTTGTTCCACATCTATTTTAAGTGCATAGACAAGAGGTCCTCTCTCCACACTACGTGAATTTTCTTTCCAAACACTCAACTTTACTTCTGGAGTAAATGTGATATCAAGTTTATCTCCTTTTTTCCACGTTCTCATGATAGTAACCAGATTGTTTGAATCTGCTGTATATGAGACCGGTTCACCATTGACTTTTACCACGTTTCCAGTACTCCATGCAGGTATTCTGAAAACAAACGGGAAAGCTGCCTCCTTACTAATATCTGCTACTGTAAAGGTTATCTGTTCGCCGAACGGGTAACTGGTATCTTCTATTATATGTACGTTTACAGCATCACCTACTTGTGTAACTACTTCCGACGGAGCATACAATGTTGCAGCAACACCTTTATCAGCCGTAGCATACCATAAATTTTGTACAAACTTAGGCCATCCCTGATGCATATTTGACGTACAACAAGGATAACCCGTCAATAAGCCAAAACAATTATCTAATCCTGAATGATTGACATCGAAATTCCGCTGATGTTGTGACAGTTCTATTTGGTTTACTTGCTGAAAATACTGCCGGGTCTGAAAATGGTCATCTACATGTGCCGGTAGAGCATTATAGGTCACTTTCTCCAAAAGTTCTGCAAAACGCGGATTACCAGTGATTTTATACATGGTTTCCAAAGAGAACATGAACTCTACAATTCCACATAGTTCTATTCCTTGTGTCGGATCATTACCATGAATTGCCTCATCCACACTGAACATCCCGATAGGATAACCCTGAAAATCACGAAGATCATCAAGGGCTATATCCAAAGCATCCAGATATTTAGTTTGAGGATCTGCTTGATAATATACAATAGGAGTTTTCATACCTTGTGCTAAGTTGACCCCATGTATTGTTCCTACTTTTCTCAACATCTCACGTTTAAGAAATAAATCAGTATAAGGTTCCGTTTGTTCATAAACTAATTTACCCAATGTCAACAGGTCATTATTTCCTGTTATATTATAAAGCCAATATATCATCATCAAATTATCACCGCCACGCATTCTTGCCCAAAATGTCCACTTATCCAGCGGAGTTTCTTTCAGGTTTTTGAGCTGATAGTCGAAGTATTTCGTCATAAAATTTATGACTCTTTGGTCGTTTGTAGCCAAGTAATACTGTTGCAGTATTTTTAGAACTACCATTCTGGGCCACCAATCCTGACAATTATCTCTTTGCAGACCGGCTTCAAAAGGATAATCTTTTTCAGGACCAAAATATCCACTTTCCTTTTGACTTTGTAATGCCCATTCTACCCAAGGTTTCGTCTTTGCAATCAAAGCGGAATCTTTAAGGATATAAGCTAAAGGAAGTAAACCATCAATCCAATAAGGGCCACGCTCCCATTGATCTCCATCTCCTCCGAGCCAGCCATTTCTATCTCCCATCACTTCCGGATATAAAACATCCAGATTTCCGGTGGCTCCTTCTTTCTGCCTTATCAACATTTCTCTGATCCATCCTTTCGGTGAGATACTTCCCAAAGGCAGTTCTGCAAACTGGTTCATGACTAATGGCGCACGATTGAATCCTTGTTGCGTTGTCGCAACTTTCTCTGTTCGTGTGCAACTGTTGAAGCATAGAAGTGATAAACCACCCACAATGATACCTAAACTAAATAGTTTCATAATATACCTTATCAATTTAATATTAGAATTATGTATTATCACTTTTTTGATAGGAGCAAAAATAGGGCTTATACTTCTGAATGGAATGGATTAACAATTCAATAGGATGGACAAACGGCTCAAAAGGGAAATAACAAAGGCTAAAGAAGAGTTATCAAAGGGGGAGAATAAATAAAAAGCCCTTTGTCTTCCATGAAGAAACCAAAGGGCTTTTTATTTGTTTACTTGTTTTTAATCATTCCATCTGGATGCGGGCAATTCTTTTTTCCCATAACCTTTTTTCCAGGCATACGCTTTTCTCTTCCTGAGATAAAGCGTATCGCCACAATGTTTCATTGCCTCCCAATTAAAGATAGAATGGTGACAGATGATCTTTTCAAACCAATAAAGTATGTGATAAGTCACGAATGGCAGCACCATCCACCACCATGAAAACAAGATTGATAAAATAAGTGCTGGTATCAGGGTTAAAGAAAAACATTCCCAATACTGTCTGGCATGAATTCGGAGTTCCATATCTTCCCAGACTTCCAGATATTTATAGCGGGTAAAGAAAAACCAGCCTAACATAAAATAGTGTTTCTTCCCTTTTCCTAAGAACCACTTTGCTAAAAGACTATTATAAAAAATCATATTCACATTCTTTTGTTGCATGTAGTCCCTTCTTAAC
>DXOJ01000117.1 GCA_019412865.1 Bacteroides sp.
TTTGGCAGCATTTATTATTGCAATGTCCATCATGACGGTGACTACCCAACGTATCGTACGCTCGGCTACCTACCTGCTCTTCGTGCTCTTCGGCACGGCCGGCATCTATTTTTTGCTGGGTTACACCTTCCTGGGTTCTGTTCAGATAATGGTTTATGCCGGTGGTATCGTCGTTCTTTATGTATTCTCCATCCTGTTGACCAGCGGAGAAGGTGATCGCGCCGAGAAAGCAAAACGAAGTAAGCTCCTGGCCGGGCTCATTACCATGATTGCCGGTTTAGCAATTATCCTGACTATCACGTTGAAACATAATTTCATGCAGACGGCTAATCTTGCCCCGCACGAGATCAACATTCATGCTATCGGGAACGCTTTGCTTAGTAGCGACAAATACGGTTATATATTACCTTTCGAAGCTGTCAGCATCCTGTTGCTGGCTTGTATCATCGGTGGTATCATAATTGCACGTAAGAGATAAACAAGTATTAACTATCAAAATAGAGTTCGAATATGATACACATGGAATATTATCTGGTAGTTTCTACCATCATGATGTTTGCAGGAATCTATGGATTCTTTACCCGCCGGAACACACTGGCTATCCTGATTTCTGTAGAGTTAATGCTGAATGCCACGGACATCAACTTTGCCGTGTTCAACCGTTTTCTCTTTCCGGAGGGAATGGAAGGCTATTTCTTTGCACTCTTTTCCATCGCCATCTCGGCTGCGGAAACTGCAGTAGCCATCGCCATCATGATTAACATTTATCGTAATCTCCGAAGCATCCAAGTGCGCAACTTGGACGAGCTGAAGTGGTGATTTGTTTCTCACCAAGAACAAATAATAATAAATCAAGTAATAAAAATAAAACTGTATGGAACTAACAATTCTAATACTCCTTCTTCCTTTCTTCTCCTTTCTCATACTGGGAATCGGAGGTAAATGGATGTCCCACCGGACAGCGGGCACAATTGGCACGCTGATACTGGGAGCAGTAGCGGTACTATCCTACGTTACAGCTATCCAATATTTCTCGGCTCCACGACTGGAAGACGGAACATTCGCCACACTGATACCTTACAACTTCACGTGGCTTCCTTTTACAGAGACCTTACACTTTGATTTGGGCATCCTGCTCGATCCTATATCAGTAATGATGTTGATTGTTATCTCTACCGTGTCACTGATGGTACATATCTACTCTTTCGGTTACATGAAAGGAGAAGTCGGTTTTCAACGCTATTACGCTTTCCTATCCCTGTTTACCATGTCTATGCTGGGATTGGTCGTTGCAACCAACATCTTCCAGATGTACCTTTTCTGGGAACTGGTGGGGGTAAGTTCTTACCTGCTAATCGGTTTTTATTATACAAAACCGGCTGCCATCGCTGCTTCCAAGAAAGCGTTTATTGTTACTCGCTTTGCTGATTTGGGTTTCCTGATCGGTATCCTGATTTACGGATATTATGGTGGTACATTCGGATTTACCCCGGACACGGTATCCTTGATAAGCGGTGGAGCTTCTATGCTCCCGTTGGCTCTCGGATTGATGTTTGTCGGTGGTGCCGGTAAAAGTGCCATGTTCCCGTTGCATATCTGGTTGCCGGATGCAATGGAAGGTCCTACTCCGGTCAGTGCATTGATTCATGCGGCTACAATGGTCGTTGCCGGTGTATATTTGGTGGCACGTATGTTCCCGCTTTTCATTGCCTATGCACCGAATACGTTGCACATGGTTGCTTGGGTAGGTGCATTCACCGCATTCTATGCAGCAAGTGTGGCTTGCGTACAATCAGATATTAAACGCGTACTGGCTTTCTCTACCATTTCACAGATTGGTTTCATGATGGTAGCTCTGGGTGTTTGTACTTCCATGGATCCTCACGAAGGAGGTTTGGGCTACATGGCTTCCATGTTCCACCTCTTCACACATGCTATGTTTAAGGCATTGCTCTTCCTCGGTGCAGGTAGTATCATTCATGCTGTACATTCTAACGAAATGTCCGCGATGGGAGGTTTACGCAAATATATGCCGATCACTCACTGGACATTCCTGATTGCTTGTCTTGCTATTGCCGGTATTCCTCCGTTCTCGGGTTTCTTCTCGAAAGATGAAATTCTGGCTGCTTGCTTCCAATACAGCCCTGTAATGGGATGGGTAATGACAGTAATTGCTGCGATGACTGCTTTCTATATGTTCCGTCTGTACTACGGTATTTTCTGGGGCAAGGAAAACAAAGAACTCCACGCACACCACACACCACATGAAAGTCCGCTGGCTATGACTTTCCCGCTGATGTTCCTGGCAGTAGTAACTTGTGGAGCCGGATTTATTCCTTTCGGACACTTCATCAGTTCGAATGGTGAATCTTATTCTATCCATCTCGATCCGTCGGTGGCTATTACGAGCGTTGTCATTGCGATTATTTCGATTGCAATCGCTACATGGATGTACAAGAATGCCAAACAACCAGTTGCCGATTCATTGGAAAAACAGTTCAAAGGTCTGCACAAGGCTGCTTATAACCGCTTCTATATTGACGATATATACCAGTTTATCACGCATAAGATTATCTTCCGCTGCATCTCTACTCCTATCGCATGGTTCGACCGTCATGTAGTGGATGGATTCTTTGATTTCCTGGCATGGGCAACCAACACAACAAGCGACGAGATCCGTGGTTTGCAGAGCGGTCAGGTACAACAATATGCATACGTGTTCCTTTGCGGTGCACTGGCACTTATCCTACTATTAATCTTATAAAGCACAGAACGATATGAATTTCTTATCAATATTCGTACTTATCCCCTTATTGATGCTGGCCGGACTCTGGGCAGCACGAGGAATCAAAGCCATCCGAGGGGTTATGGTTACTGGCGCATCGGCACTTCTGATTGCCTCCGTCGTACTTACATTCCTGTATCTGGGAGAGCGTAGTGCCGGAAACACGGCAGAAATGCTTTTCCGTGCAGATACGCTTTGGTATGCCCCGCTTCACATATCCTATTCAGTAGGTGTTGACGGAATTTCGGTAGCCATGTTGTTATTGTCCGCTGTCATTGTGTTCACCGGTACATTCGCTTCCTGGCGTCTGCAACCGCTGACAAAAGAATATTTCCTCTGGTTCACCCTATTGTCTATGGGAGTATTCGGATTCTTTATATCCGTCGATTTATTCACCATGTTCATGTTCTACGAAATCGCATTGATACCGATGTACCTGTTGATTGGTGTATGGGGATCAGGACGTAAAGAATATGCAGCCATGAAGCTGACCCTCATGTTGATGGGTGGTTCTGCCTTCCTGCTGATCGGTATTCTCGGAATCTATTTTGGTTCGGGAGCAACGACCATGAATCTTCTTGAAATCGCACAGTTGCACAACATACCTTTTGCACAGCAATGCATCTGGTTCCCGCTGACTTTCCTTGGTTTCGGTGTATTAGGTGCCCTTTTCCCGTTCCATACATGGAGCCCTGACGGTCACGCTTCCGCCCCGACTGCCGTATCTATGCTTCATGCCGGAGTATTGATGAAACTGGGAGGTTACGGATGTTTCCGTATCGCCATGTATCTGATGCCGGA
>DXOJ01000118.1 GCA_019412865.1 Bacteroides sp.
GTCAATTCATATCATCCGCGAGGTGGCGGCGGAATTTGAGAATCCGGTGATGCTTTACAGTATCGGAAAGGATTCCTCGGTGATGGTACGCTTGGCTGAAAAAGCGTTTTATCCGGGTAAAGTGCCATTCCCGTTGATGCATATCGATTCGAAATGGAAGTTCAAGGAGATGATTCAGTTTCGTGATGAATATGCGAAGAAGTACGGATGGAATCTGATTGTTGAAAGTAATATGGAGGCTTTTCATGCAGGGGTAGGACCTTTTACGCATGGAAGCAAGGTGCATACGGACTTGATGAAGACGCAGGCTTTGCTTCATGCGTTGGATAAGTATAAGTTTGATGCTGCATTTGGTGGTGCCCGTCGTGACGAGGAGAAGTCACGTGCGAAGGAACGTATTTTCTCTTTCCGGGATAAGTTTCACCAATGGGACCCGAAGAATCAGCGTCCTGAATTGTGGGATATTTATAATGCCCGCGTGCATAAGGGGGAAAGTATTCGTGTATTCCCGATTAGCAACTGGACTGAATTGGATATTTGGCAGTATATTCGCTTGGAGAATATTCCGATCGTTCCGCTGTATTATGCTAAGGAGCGTCCAGTGATTAATTTAGATGGCAATATTATTATGGCGGATGATGACCGTTTACCTGAAAAATACCGTGACCAGATTGAAATGAAGATGGTTCGTTTTCGTACGTTGGGCTGCTGGCCTCTGACTGGGGCGGTGGAAAGTGGAGCTGCTACGATTGAAGAGATTGTGGAAGAAATGATGACTACGACGAAAAGTGAGCGTACTACCCGTGTGATTGACTTTGACCAGGAGGGTAGTATGGAACAAAAGAAGCGTGAGGGATACTTTTAATTGTAACTAGTTATGGCAGATAATAAATTAGATATAAAAGCTTTTCTGGACAAGGATGAACAGAAAGACTTGTTGAGACTGTTGACTGCGGGTTCGGTAGATGATGGAAAATCAACGTTGATCGGACGCTTGTTGTTTGACAGTAAGAAACTGTATGAGGATCAGTTGGATGCACTGGAGCGTGATAGTAAACGGGTGGGGAATGCGGGCGAGCATATTGACTATGCGTTATTGCTCGATGGATTGAAGGCTGAACGTGAACAGGGTATTACGATTGACGTGGCTTATCGCTATTTCTCAACGAATGGCCGTAAGTTTATCATCGCGGATACTCCGGGACACGAACAGTATACCCGTAATATGATTACCGGGGGATCTACGGCTAACTTGGCTATTATCTTGGTGGATGCCCGTACCGGAGTGATAACCCAGACTCGTCGCCACACTTTCCTGGTATCTTTGCTGGGAATCAAGCATGTGGTATTGGCTGTCAATAAGATGGACCTGGTGGGTTTCTCGGAAGAGCGTTTTAACGAGATTGTGGCTGACTATAAGAAGTTTGTTGCTCCATTAGGTATTCCTGACGTCAACTGTATTCCACTTTCTGCATTGGATGGGGATAATGTGGTGGATAAGTCTGAACGTACTCCGTGGTACAAGGGGATTTCTTTGCTCGATTTCCTTGAAACGGTTCATATTGATAATGACCATAATTTTACGGATTTCCGTTTCCCGGTTCAGTATGTGCTTCGTCCGAATCTGGATTTCAGAGGATTCTGTGGTAAAGTTGCATCCGGTATCGTTCGCAAAGGGGATACGGTGATGGCGCTTCCTTCCGGAAAAACATCTAAGGTGAAGAGTATCGTGACTTATGACGGGGAATTGGATTATGCTTTCCCACCGCAGTCTGTGACCTTGACATTGGAGGATGAGATCGATGTGTCGCGCGGCGAAATGTTGGTGCATCCTGACAATCTGCCAACGGTGGATCGTAACTTTGATGCTATGATGGTCTGGATGGATGAAGAACCGATGGATGTAAATAAGTCGTTCTTTATTAAGCAGACTACCAATTTGAGTCGTACGCGTATTGATACGATAAAGTATAAGGTGGACGTGAATACGATGGAGCATCTGTCTCTGGAGAATGGTCAGCTGACTAAAGAGACGTTGCCTTTGCAGTTGAATCAGATTGCCCGTGTGGTGCTGACTACGGCTAAGGAATTGTTCTTTGATCCTTATAAGAAGAATAAATCTTGTGGCTCATTTATCCTGATTGACCCGATCACTAATAATACTTCGGCAGTAGGTATGATTATCGACCGTGTGGAAATGAAAGATATGAGTGACACGGAGGGTATTCCGGTATTGGATATGGTAAAACTGGGAATTGCTCCGGAACATTACGAAGCGGTAGAAAAAGCTGTGAAGGAACTGGAACGCCAGGGTCTTGCAGTGCGACTAATAAAATAGATTGTTCAACAATAAATTGAAAACTGAAAATGACAGTATCCTGTCGTCTTTAATTTTTGATTTCTAATTTCTAATTAATCAAGTGGGATTACTCGAATTTAATAAACTTCCGATTAATACGTTGGTAGGTGCCGACTGGAAGACGTTCAAGGCTATCACCGCCGGTCGTGAAATTGACGCAGCCTACAAAGGTAAATACCGATTGACGAAAGCTGTGTGCCGATTGCTTTCTCCATTGGCGTCATTACAAGACAGGCGTTACGAGAAGTTGCTGGCTGATCAGCCATTGGAGCATGATCCGGTGTTCATTTTGGGACACTGGCGGAGTGGAACTACATTTGTACATAATGTGTTCTCTTGTGACAAGCATTTTGGGTATAACACTACTTATCAGACTGTATTTCCTCATCTGATGATGTGGGGACAGCCTTTCTTCAAAAAGAATATGAGTTGGCTGATGCCGGATAAGCGTCCGACGGATAATATGGAGCTGGCAGTGGATCTTCCCCAGGAGGAGGAGTTTGCTTTGTCGAACATGATGCCTTATACCTATTATAATTTCTGGTTTCTGCCGAAGTATCAGCAGGAGTATGCCGATAAGTATCTTTTGTTTGATGATATAACGGATGCCGAATTGAAGGTGTTTGAAGAGGTGTTCACGAAGTTGATTAAGATTTCTTTGTGGAATACCCAGGGAACTCAATTCCTTAGCAAGAATCCTCCGCATACCGGAAGGGTGAAGGAACTGGTGAAGATGTTCCCGAATGCTAAGTTTATCTACCTGATGCGTAATCCGTATACCGTATTCGAATCTACACGCAGTTTCTTTACCAATACGATTCAGCCGCTGAAGTTGCAGGATGTCAGCAATGAACAATTAGAGGAAAATATCATTTCTATCTATGCAAAACTTAATCATAAGTATGAATCGGATAAGAAATTTATTCCGGAAGGTAACTTGATGGAAGTGAAATTTGAAGATTTCGAAGCGGATGCGATGGGAATGACGGAGAATATTTATCAGTCTCTTTCTATCCCTGGATTTGCCGAAGCACGTAGTGATATAGAAAAATATGTGGGCGGAAAGAAGGGATATAAGAAGAATAAGTATAAATATGACGACCGTACGATTCGTTTGGTAGAAGAGAACTGGGATTTTGCTTTGAAACAATGGGATTATAATTTATAAGAAGAAAAAGAAAGGAAAAGTATTGATGATTCAGAAAAGCGTTCATCGCCTGTTGATGACAGGTTTCGTTGCATTTATTTCTTCCTTGTCTTTGATGGCGCAACATAAAGTTGAAATGCTTCCTTTTGGGGACATGGATCAATGGGTGGACCGTCAGATAAAGGAGTCGAGCATTATTGGTGGAAATACAAAGAATGTATATGCGATAGGGCCGACGACGGTGATTAAGGGAGATCAGGTTTATAAGAATATGGGCGGATCGCCTTGGGGCACTTCAAATGTAATGGCGAAAGTTGCCGGTATAACGAAAACTAATACTTCGGTATTCCCGGAGAAACGGGGGGATGGATATTGTGCACGTTTGGATACGCGCATGGAGAGTGTGAAAGTGTTGGGACTGGTTAATATTACGGTGTTGGCGGCTGGCTCTGTCTTTACCGGTTCAGTGCATGAGCCGATTAAGGGTACTAAAAATCCACAGAAAATGTTGCAGACTGGTATTCCGTTTACCAAAAAGCCGGTTGCCCTTCAGTTTGATTACAAAGTGAAGATGTCTGACCGGGAGAATCGTATTCGTGCTACCGGTTTCAGCAAGATTACGGATGTTCCCGGAAAAGATTATCCGGCAGCTATCCTGCTTCTGCAAAAACGTTGGGAAGATGCCAATGGAAATGTGTATGCAAAACGGATAGGGACTATGGTGACTTATTACTATCATTCTACGGACTGGAAAAATAATGCGACCTATGAGATTATGTACGGTGACATCACGAATCGTCCGGAATATAAGTCGCACATGATGCGTTTGCAGGCGACTGAAAGTTATACGGTGAACAGTAAGGGTGAAAGCGTGCCTATTCATGAAGTGGCCTGGGGAGATGAAAATGATGTTCCGACTCATATGTGTCTTCAGTTCACGTCCAGTCATGGAGGAGCCTATATCGGTTCTCCGGGAAATACTCTGTGGATTGACAATGTAAAACTGGTATATTAACAAAGTATATAGACAAAGAATAGAAATAGTCAGTGATCTAATTTCATCACTGGCTATTTTTTTTGTTTTAATTCTTCCACAACAAACCCCTTCAGATGCCTTCTGAAGTTATATTACACTTTTATCGCTCTATAAAATTCTATGAATGAATGAAAATTTACGTGTTTTTTTGTTTGTGTTATATTAAATATCTATATTTGCAC
>DXOJ01000119.1 GCA_019412865.1 Bacteroides sp.
GTGTCCTTCCGACACCGATTCGGATGTAAATAAGTATCCCATCTTTTTAAATTAAGAATTAAAAATTGAAAATTAAAAAATGAGAGAGAGTAGGAGAGGCGAGTGCTGCAAAGGATAAACCGAAAGGCGTCAATCAGACGTGTTTTAGCATTTTTTTCCGTGGTTGCAAGCTACTCAAATCTGTCCACACTTTCATTTCGGGTACAAAGATAAAGAGATTTCGGAGATAATGAGTATCTTTGCCCTATATTTAACACATAAATAGATTTATAATGATTCTAAATAAGAAATTAAAAACGCTTTTGGTGCTGGCTCTTTATATAGGCTTCACGATTGCCATCTATGCCATTGTCTGCCATTTCATCGATAAGCCGTTTCAGGAGATTCATTTGCTGTATGCAGTATTGATAGGATGCATTGCCTATTTACCGGTCTTTATTGCGGAGAAAAAGAAGAAGTAAGCTCCTTTATCGTTTTTCCAAGTACCGGATGCACTAATCCGGGAGCAATTTCCGCCAGTGGTTTCATGACGAAGTCACGTTCTGCCATCAACGGATGGGGGAGGATTAACTTTGCTCCTGAAGGAGAAGTGGTGGAAAGTATCAAATCATCATAAAGCAACAGATCAATATCAATCAGGCGGTCGCTATATATGCCGTTGACGGATTTCTTCGTACGTCCCAATTCCTGTTCAATCGCCTGCGTTCTCTGTAAAACGTCTATGGGAGCCAATTCGGTATCTACACAAACCGCTGCATTCAGGAAACTGTTATCGGAAGAAAATCCCCAAGGGGCAGTTATGTAAAAAGCAGACAGGGAAACGATTTTCCCTACCTGCTCTTCTATTTTCTGCACGGCATCCCGAAGATTTTGTTCTTTATCCCCAAGGTTAGTGCCGAGTCCCAGATAAACTTTTGCCATTATTTGTCCAAAATCAGCATTGCATCTCCATACGTGCCGAAACGGTAACCTTCTTTCAATGCTACATGATAAGCATCCATCACCTGGTCATAACCACCAAAAGCAGCTACAATCATCAGTAAGGTAGAAAGCGGCATGTGGAAATTGGAAATCATTGAATTGGCTACGGTAAATTCATACGGAGGGAAGATAAACTTGTTCGTCCATCCTTCAAATTCCTTGAGATGTCCGTCAGTGCTGACTGCGCTTTCAATAGCACGCATCACTGTCGTACCTACCGCACATACATTTCTACCGTTATCTTTGGCACGATTCACGGTTTTCACCGCCATTTCGTTTACAAACATTTGTTCCGAATCCATCTTATGCTTCGTCAAGTCCTCTACGTCGATGTCGCGGAAGTTACCCAGACCAGCGTGCAAAGTGATATATGCAAAGTCCACACCTTTGATTTCCAGACGTTTCATCAACTCACGGCTGAAGTGCAAACTAGCAGTCGGAGCAGTCACCGCACCCTCGTTCTTTGCAAAAATAGACTGGAAGCGTTCAGCATCTTCCGGTTCTACGGGACGGTTGATAATAGAGTGGGGGAGTGGAGTTTCACCCAGAGAATACAGTGCCTTTTTGAACTCGTCATGAGGTCCGTCATAAAGAAAACGGAGCGTACGTCCGCGAGAAGTGGTGTTATCAATCACTTCAGCCACCATTGAATCGTCCGGACCGAAATACAGCTTGTTACCGATACGTATCTTACGTGCCGGATCAACCAATACGTCCCACAAACGAAGTTCTTCATTCAACTCACGCAACAAGAATACCTCGATACGAGCACCTGTCTTCTCCTTGTTACCGTACAAGCGGGCAGGAAACACCTTCGTATCATTGAATATAAACACATCTTTATCATCAAAGTAGTCCAACACATCTTTGAACATCTTGTGCTCAATCTTACCTGTATTACGATGCAATACCATCAAACGCGACTCATCTCTATATTTCATAGGATGTAGAGCGATCTTATCCTCGGGTAACTTAAATTTGAATTGTGATAATTTCATATCTATTCCTTATTACGTTAATTATTTTCTTCCTCATTTTCTATCTCCTGTCCGTCGATCCACTCTTTAAAGTGTTCGGGATTCAGACAGTCTTCCAACCGGACATCACCTACACGGGTACGGATCAATCCTGTCAGGTGAGCTCCGCTATGGAGTGCTTCGCCGATGTCGCGGGCCAGGGCACGGATATAAGTCCCTTTGCTGCATACAACACGGATTTGAATCATCGGTTCCGGATCATCCAGGCGACATTCCAGCAATTCAATCTCGTCGATAACAAGCTGTTTTGCTTTTAGTTCGACTTCTTCTCCTTTCCGGGCCAGTTCATAAGCACGCTTGCCGTCTACCATACAGGCAGAGAAGGCAGGGGGGACCTGATCGATGGCACCGATAAAGTGCGTCAGCACTTCTTCCACCAGTTCCCTTGTGATATGCTCGGTAGGGTAGGTGGCATCTATTTCATGTTCCAAATCGTATGACGGGGTAGTAGCGCCCAAGCGCAACGTTGCTACGTACTCCTTCGTATGATATTGAAACTCTTCTATTCGTTTGGTTGCCTTGCCTGTACATACAATCATCACCCCTGTTGCAAGAGGGTCCAGTGTTCCGGCATGCCCGACTTTTAGTTTTTTCACTCCGATCCGACGGCAAATATGATAGCGGGCGTGCCCTACTACTTTAAATGAAGTCCATCCGAAAGGTTTATTGAAAAACAGTACTTCTCCCTTTTTAAAATTCATCAGCCAATTTCTAAGTTGTATCCAAGCAGCAGCATTACCAGAATGGTTCCGCCAACAATAATTCTATACCAGCCAAACGCCTTAAAGCCATATTTCGTAACAAAGCTAATAAAGAACTTGATAGCCAGCAAAGCGACAATAAAAGCTACTACATTACCTATAATAAGTGCCGGCATATTGTTGAGAAGAATCTCCGTACCACCATCTAAGAATAGTTTCAACACCTTGTAACCGGTTGCCGCAAACATGGTTGGCACGGCAAGGAAGAATGAAAACTCGGCAGCATCTTTGCGAGTCAGCTTCTGGGCCATACCTCCAACGATGGTAGCCATCGAACGGGATACTCCCGGTATCATGGCAATGCACTGAAACAAACCGATATTGAATGCCTTTCTTTCTGTCAGCACTGTATCTTCGCTTCCTTTCGAAAAGATCTTATCGCAGAACAACATGAATATACCGCCGATCACCAACATCACTGCCACTATTGCTACACTCTCCAGCATCTCGTCTATCTTATCGCTGAACAGGAATCCCAAAATGGCGGCAGGAATAAAAGCTACCAGCAGTTTCCAGTAAAAATCGAATTTATGCAGAAAACACTTCAAAGCGGAAGCACCCGCAGGAGCCTGTGTATGGTTCAACCGGAAAAAACGTTTCCAATAAAGACAAACCACTGAAAGAATCGCGCCAAACTGGATAATAACAGTAAACGCTTTTACAAATTCAGTACTTTCTACTCCTAAAATGTTTTGCGTAATAATCATGTGTCCCGTAGAAGAAACCGGAAGAAACTCTGTCAATCCTTCTACAATAGCAATAATAATCGTCTCAAATGTCGTTAAATCCCCCATCTTTATTCTTCTGTTTTTTGTGTTTTAGGTTTGCGTAATACAGCGTAAATCATAGACAAGAAGCCAAACAGGCAAACGACTGGCGCTACCTTGATTCTGCGTACACTGAAAATATCGGGTTCAAAAAGCGTTTCGGACGATGTAGGTCCCGTCATCAATAGAAAGCCGATAATAACAATCGCCATCCCTATTGCGAGCAAGATAAAGTTCACTTTATCAAAGGCAAATTTCTGCTTGTCAGACATAGTTTATTTAATTACAAATTACTAATTTCAATCATTCCCTTAATCTATCAGTCGGTTGTTACGGATGCTAATCACACGCAAACACAGGTTTGCCGTCAGCCATTCGCCATCCGCTAAATATAGTACAGGCTGTTTGCTTTCATTCTCAAGTATTTATTCATGGAGAAATAGGCGCATAGCCACGTTATTACAATTCCAAACGCCAATACGCTTGCACAGACTATCAACATGACTTCAGGCGTGATGACCTGAAGCAATTCCTGTTCGTACGTCACGGCCCAATAAGCGGTCCCCATCAATATGGAATCGGCAACGATGGCTGCCAATATCCCGCTCCATACATTCTTTCGAAGGAATGGCCCCCGGATGAATCCCCAACTCGCTCCTACCAACTTCATGGTGTGAATGAGGAAGCGTTTGGAGTAAATAGCCAGTCTTATGGTATTGTTTATCAGGGCAAAAGAGATAAAAGTAAGCACTACCGCCAAGGCAAGCAGTACCAGACTGATATTTCGTATGTTATCATTCACGGCGTCAATTAACTCCTTTCGATAGAGCACATCTTGTATGTTGGTGTTCTTTTTAATCATTTTCTCTATCTTCGCAATGCTGTCGGAGTTTGCATAGTCGGAATGGAGTTTGATTTCAATGGAAGCGGTAAAAGGGTTATAGCCCAAGAATTCTTCCGGATCGGTTCCCATTGCTTCCGTCTGTTCTTTCAGTGCTTGTTTTTTAGAGATATATTCGGATTGTTTCACGAAAGGTTCCTGATTCAGCTTCTTCTGAAGTTTCAGTATATCCGCTTCTTTCATGTCGTCACTGATAAGAACGGAGAAACTGATATTCTCGCGGACATATACGGAAAGATTGTGTGCTGTCAATACGAAGAAGACAACCAGTCCCAGCAACAGCAACACTAATGTCGTACTGATACTCGACGTAATGAACTGCATGTCGAAGATTGAACCTGACTTATATTTGTTTTGATCTCCCATGCGTTATCTCTTTTTTCGGAATACATAAATCATGGAACTACTGCGCTCTTTCCGTCCTAAAGCATTAAACCATGCTAACGTTCCGACAAACATCCCTTTCAGGAAACTGCACGAACTGCCACGATGTTTTTCGCTCAACATGGATACGTAGAACGCATCGAACGGCATCGGATGACGCGCCGCCATAATAAAGCCATGACGGGAAGCCAATTGTTGTATAGTGCCCGGAGTAAAATGCCAGAGATGACGGGGAACGTCGTATGCCGCCCAATACTCGCCATAACGTTGAGCATCATAAGAAGAGCAGTTGGGTACAGCTACAATCAATACTCCTTTTTCTGTCAGCAACTCATGAAGTCGCTGCCACACCTCATCAAGGTGTTCCAAATGTTCCATCACATGCCAAAGAGTGATAACATCAAAGCTGCCGGGAGCAAACTCTTTCAAAGCCGATTCGGGCTTTACGTCCAGATCGAAATGCAACTTCGCAAACTCACGTGCCTGCGGACTTTTCTCCACTGCCTCTACTTTCCATCCCCGACGAACCATTGTATCGGAAAAATAGCCGGTTCCCGTACCTATATCAAGCAAACGCCCCGTCTTGCGATGCGCTTCCTTAGCTACCAGACGCGCTTTGCGGCCCAGCATATAAGAACGTACGTAATGGTAGATATTATTCATCGCGCCCTTGCGCGTATCAGTGTGGGAGATGTAGTCGGGAGTCTCATAATACTTACCTATCTCTGCTTCCACGGGAACTCCTTGTGTGAATGTAAATCCACAGTCCTCACACGAATGCAGTTCAAACTGTTCGCCCGAAGCATAAAAATCCGTACAAGTCATGACGCGTTTCAAGTGCGTACCGCCACACACCGGACAAGCATTTATACTGAGTTTCTCCATTAATTTCTAAGCAAAATTAAGTGCTGCCTCGAATGACAAGACAACACTATACCCGAATTTGGTGCAAAGAAACAAATAAAAAGTGATGTAATAGGCTTTCGTTAAGGACTTTTAATAGAAGAGTTGCCCCGATACAAGATGAGAGTAGTTTTGACAGCTCATATCGGGACAAGATATCTTTTTGAAGAAAGATTAAAAAGTCAGATTAACGGAAAAGCCCATGTTTCTGTAGCTGGGTTGACGGAAGTTGTCTATGCCCTGCCCCCAGGTTCCGGTGCTTGCCGTAGATTCCGGATCAAATGGAGCTTTATTGTACAACATAAGCAAGTTACGTCCCACTAATGCCACCCGTACATCCTGTATCCACTTCGCCCATCGGTTGACGGGAATATGATAAGCGATCGACATTTCAGCAAGACGAATATTAGTGGCATCGTATGTATACACCGTTCCTGTACGTGTCCAGCCTACCAGCCTATAGTAGTTCTCTGCCGGAATCTTTTCACCACTCACCCAAACACCACCATTGTCACGGGCTATGGCTGTGGCCTGTGATACACCAATGATCCATAACTGCTTGAGTCATTGATAGGCCTACGCCGCCAAAGCGGGCGTGAATTACAAAATCAAGTTCAAAACCTTTCCAGGAAAAGCTATTTGCCAGCCCCATCGTATATTTAGGGTCAGCATTACCCGCATATATATATTCGTTTACAGGAACGACATTTTGTGAAGTTTTATCAATAACAACATTTCCCTGCTCATCCCTCTGCAAATCTGTAACATATATATCACCTATCGAGCCACCTTTCTTCAATGGAGTATACCAACCACTACCTTTGGCCATCTGAATTTCTTCTAAATTAGAATCGGTACCTGTTATAGGATTTTTCTGAGGTTCTGTAAGCTGCTTTACTTCATTCTTATTGATAGAATAAGTGAAACGTCCATCCCACTTAACCTGCCCGATATTCATATTTGCACTCAAGGTTAGCTCGAAACCTTTATTATCAATCCTACACCCATTATACATGAAATAAATATCCCCCTGAAAAGGAATAGGAAGATATCCCCCAAACGGTAAATCGGAAGTAGATGTCTTATACATCGTAAACGCCAAATTGATTTTATCATTAAGAAAACCTGCATTGAGCCCTATTTCGTGAGACTTGGTATGCTCGGGATCCAACATATTATCCTCCAATCTAGGTTTCAAACCTACCCTTTTTTTATTCAAAAAGATATAATCGGTAAAACTATTACCGGTTTCACTGTAGGTATAATTGAGTTTTAGAAACGAAAGGAATCGGTTAGGATTATCAGGCAACCATCCAGTTGGGACTACAGATGCTCCTATCGAAGGATAGATAACATCAGTAGAATAACTTGAATCATCATCCCAGAATTTAAGCCATTCCATTCGTCCACCCAAATCGAGAAATAATCGGTTCTTATAACCCAATTGTGCAAGTATAAACAATGACGTAACCCGGTCATGATAATTAAAGTCTTGATCTATATAGTGATAGCCCCCATGTTTATCCAGTCCTGATAAATTAAACTGGTTCAGTGCTCCCAGCATACCACCAGCGCAAGAGCTATCAAACTTCGTATCACAAATAGAAGAACCTAAAGTGGCATCAATTGAAAAATCCCCTAGCTTTTTATTGACATTAAACAGGAGATCGGAATAAACCTGCATATTCTTATCTTCAGACTCATAATACGAGCCCAAAGGACCGGCTTGAAGAGAAGACGCATAAAGTTTTTTGGTTGCGGCTTCTTTATCACGATCGTAATGAATACGTCCTGACACATTAAGCCAGGAGGTTAAGTCGAATTTCGCTCCTATCCCGCCTAGTAAACGTTTCTTTTTCTGATTGTACAAATTCCGGTTGATTATCCAATAAGGATTTTGCATACCCATCCCCATATCTCCTAAAGGCCAATATTGCGCATTAGCTCCAAGCCTCGGATCGTAAACTTCAAAATGATTCTTGTAGTTATAATCGGGATTGACATTAATACGTTCTTGCAACACATCAGGTACCAAATAGACAGGAACCAGCGGATTGCCATACATACCTTGCGATAACATATTCTGTTCTGCGGTATGAATATATTTCAAAGTAAAGTCAAGCTTTAGTCTATGATGTAATAAAGAAGATGTATTCCGGAGTGAGAAATTGTAACGATCTACATCGTTATTGGGAATGATGCCAGTGCCATTCATCGTGACAGCCGAAACCCGCGTCTGATTATACTCATTTCCAAGAGAAAGGCTAAGGGAATTATTGATAGTATGTCCGGTACGGAAAAAATCCGTCGGATCCCACGACTGGGGATGATTTATCTTGTCTCCCCATTGCGCCCCGTAAGTCTGTTGGAATTCAGGCATAACAAGTGGCAAACTGAAAGTAGTACTATTCCCCAACTCTACTCTAAGCTTCCCTGAACGCGCCCTCTTTGTATTGACCATTACTACACCACTAGCAGAACGGCTACCATACAAAGTGGAAGCTGCTGCAGTACTCAACACCGAAATGCTTTCTATATCGTCAGGAGAGAAAGCTGCTATACCGTCACCAGTCTGCCAGTTAGAGGCATATACATTAGAAAGTTGCTCTGACTCCAGTCGTGGCAAAGGTACACCATCCAAAGTAAAAAGCACATTGTTGGATTTTAATATGGAACGGTAACCACGTAGCACCATCCTTACCGAACCACCCACACCGGAAGCACTGGGATTAATCGTAGCTCCAGCCAATCTTCCTATCAATGAATTTACAAAATTGGCATCTTTCACTTTCATTAGATCGGTACCATCAATCTGTTGTGAACTGCACGGCAATTTCATCGTATCCTTTAAAACAGTTCCATTATCCGCATAAGTCACAGAAATGGGCAATAAGGCCAAAAAGAAAGCGGTACCACTTTTTTTCATCAAAGAAATGCAGAAAGATTGTGAGAAACCACAATTAAGCAATGTTTTGAGAGTAAATGCTTTCATAGACATAAAATATTTAGATTTTGGTTATTACAAACTATTTGTATATCAAAGTATATAGGGAAACTATATATAAT